>JANQIP010000081.1 GCA_028282095.1 Xanthobacteraceae bacterium
CCGATCCCGGACCGTCAGCCCGGAACACTAGCTAATCCGTTACTTTGTGATGCGGCACCAACACAATGAGACGAGCCCAAGCGTTGGTGCCGCATCACTCGGCTGCTAAACCCGATCTGCGGATGGAGGCGTGGGCACAGCTCACGCCCGACGTTTAAAAAAACCGAAATGCGAGGACGATAACGATGGCGACTATCAGCGCTTCGTTGGTGAAAGAGCTGCGCGACAAGACCGGCGCCGGCATGATGGACTGCAAGGCCGCACTTGCCGATACCAGCGGGGACCTGGAAGCGGCCGTCGACTGGCTGCGCAAGAAGGGGCTGGCCAAGGCGGCGAAGAAAGCCGGCCGGGTCGCCGCGGAGGGGTTGATCGGCACGGCGCTCACGCCCGGCAAGGGCGCCGTGGTGGAGGTCAATTCCGAGACCGATTTCGTTGCCCGCAACGAGCAGTTCCAGGGCCTGGTGCGGATGATCGCGCAGGTCGCGCTCGATGTCGGCGCCGATCTCGACAAGATCAATGCGGCCAAGGTCGGCAAAGTCACGATCGCCGAGGCGATTACGAGCGCCATCGCGACCATCGGCGAGAACATGACCTTGCGCCGCGCCGCCGAACTCGTGGTCAAGCCCGGGGTGGTGGCGAGCTATACGCACAGCAGTGTCAGCGAAGGGCTCGGCAAGATCGGGGTGCTCGTTGCGCTGCAGTCGAGCGGCGATGCCGATGAGCTGTTGGCATTCGGCCGGCTGATGGCGATGCAGGTCGCCGCTTCCAATCCGCAGGCCGTCGATGCCGGCAGCCTCGACCCCGAAGTGGTGGCGCGCGAGCGCGTCATTATCGCCGACAAAGCTCGCGAGCAGGGCAAGGCGGAAAAGGTGATCGAGAAGATCGTCGAATCCGGCCTCAAGACTTTCTACAAGGAGGTCTGCCTCCTCGATCAACCCTACGTCCACGACCCCGCCAAGACCGTGGCGCAGGCCGTGAAGGAGACGGAGAAGAAGATCGGCACCGCGATCGAGGTCGCCGGCTTCGTGCGTTATGCACTGGGCGAAGGGATCGACCGCAAGGACAGCGACTTCGCCGCCGAAGTCGCGGCCGCGACCGGCGCGGGCTGAGCGGACCGCCCGACCATGTCGAGCGGCCGCACACCTCCGGACAAGGGAAGGGGGCTGCGATGACAGCGCCCACCCACCGGCGCGTGATCGTCAAGCTGTCGGGCGAGGCGTTGAGCGGGCAGCAAGGCTCCGGCATCGATATGCCGACGCTCGACCGGTTCGCCTCCGACCTCGTAGCCGCGCGGGCGCTCGGCGTGACGCTCGGCATCGTAATCGGGGGCGGCAATTTTTTGCGCGGCGTTGAGGCGGCGGCCGACGGCGTCGACCGTACTTCGGCGGACGTGATGGGCATGTTGGCGACGGTCATCAACGCGCTCGCGATCGAGGCGGCGATCGAGCGCTGCGGGGCACCGGCGCGCGCGATGTCGGCGCTCGTCATGCCGCAGGTCTGCGCCACCTATGAACGGCAGCAGGCGCGGCGGCATCTCGACGACAATCGCATCCTCGTGCTCGCGGGCGGCACGGGGAACCCGTTCTTCACCACCGACACCACCGCGGTGTTGCGGGCGGCGGAAATGGGATGCGACGCGGTGCTCAAGGCAACCAATGTCGACGGGGTTTACAGCGCCGATCCCAAGCGCGTGCCCGATGCGGTGCGCTATGATCGCCTCACCCATAGCGAGGCGCTCGACCGCCGGCTCGGCGTGATGGACACGACCGCATTTGCGCTTGCCCGCGAACACCGTATACCTATCATCGTGTTTTCGATCCAGGAGCCGGGGGCGGTCGAATCTGTCTTGCGCGGACGCGGGCGCATGACGGTCGTAGGCGGCTGATGGAAACGCGGCCAAGCGCGAGGTAGCCCGGTTTCGTTGACGTCGAGTTCGGAATTTCCTGTGTGTTTTTCGTATCTGCCAGTTGTGATTCCGGGTACCAGGACAGGTCGGACGGCCGGCTAGCCGATCGTCATCCGGGCGGAATCGCGTATGGTCCGCCGTGCCGGGAGAAGTGTTATGTCAAGCTCGAATTATGACCTCGACGATCTCAAGCGACGCATGCAGGGAGCCTTGCAGGTGCTCAAGCAGGAGCTGGGCGGATTGCGCACCGGCCGTGCCTCGACCGGCCTGCTCGACCACCTCCAGGTCGAAGTCTACGGCACCCATATGCCGTTGAACCAGGTTGCGTCGATCAGCGTGCCCGAGCCGCGGCTGCTCACGGTCCAGGTATGGGACAAGGCCGCGCTGCATGCCGTCGAGAAGGCGATCGTTGCGGCCAATATCGGGCTCACCCCCAATACCGAGGGGCAGGTCATCCGTCTCCGGGTGCCCGAGCTCAACCAGGAGCGGCGCAAAGAGCTTGTCAAGGTTGCCCATAAATTCGCAGAGTCGGCGCGGGTCGCGGTGCGCCATGTCCGGCGTGACGGCATGGAAACCCTGAAAAAGATGGAAAAGGACGGCAAAGTCGGTCGCGACGACCATGGCCGAATGTCCGACGACGTGCAGAAGGCGACCGATCAGTCGATCGCCGATATCGACCAGGCGCTCGCATCCAAAGAGAAAGAAATCATGACCGTCTGAACGGACGGTTGGAGAGCCCGATGGCAAACGTTCAGGCGCTGCGAACGGCCCATGGCGGCAGCTTTGCTCCGCCGCGTCACGTCGCCATCATTATGGACGGCAACGGCCGTTGGGCGGCCCGGCGCGGACTGCCGCGCAGCGAAGGTCATCGTCGTGGTGTCGAGGCCGTGCGGCGCACGGTCCGGGCGGCGAGCGATATCGGAATCGGCATTCTCACGATCTTCTCATTCAGCTCGGAGAACTGGACACGTCCGCCCGCGGAAATCCGCGATCTCATGGGGCTGCTGCGCCGCTTCATCCGCAATGATCTGGTCGAGCTCCACAACAACAATGTCCGCGTACGCATTATTGGTGACCGGGATGACATCGACCCGGAGATCGGGCGGTTGCTGCAAGAGGCCGAGGACTTGACCGGCCGCAATAGCGGGCTGCAGCTCGTGGTCGCCTTCAATTACGGGTCGCGCCAGGAGATCGCGCGCGCCGCGTGTCGGCTTGCTCGCGAGGTCGCGGCTGGGCGATTGGCGCCCGCCGGCATTACGGCCGAGCGGCTCGCCGCCCATCTTGATGCGCCGGATCTCCCCGATCCCGACCTCATCATCCGCACCAGCGGCGAGCAGCGTCTTTCGAACTTTCTGCTTTGGCAATCGGCCTATAGCGAACTCGTCTTTGTACCGACCTATTGGCCGGACTTCGACAAAGACGCGCTCGAAGGCGCAATCGCCGAATATCGTCGGCGCGAGCGGCGTTTCGGAGGCCTTGCCGCGCGCACGGGGACGGCATCCTGACCGCGCAGCGCGAGCTTGCGCCCTCACCGCCGCCGCCGGCGGAAGAGAAGCGGGCGCCGGGTGGCGCCTTTGCTCGCGTCCTCTCCGCTCTTATTCTCGCTCCGCTTGCGATCCTCGCCGTCGTGATCGGCGGCTGGCCGTTCATCCTGTTCTGGAGCCTGGCGGCGATCGGCGTCTTTCTCGAGTGGAGCGCGGCCGTGCAGGCAGGGCGCCCAATCCAGATTGCCGGTGGACTGGCGCTGGCGGCAGCGGGCGCGCTCGCCATGGCTGACCATCCCGGCTGGGCACTTGCAGCCATTGCGGCGGGCGCCGTCGTGCTTGCAATCCCAGGCATGATTTCAATCGCAACGGATCGCAACAATGAGCCCCACCCGGCGGATCGGGCAGGGAAAGGGATGGAGCACGGCTCGCGCCCCCAGTGCTGTGCTACTGGCGCAAGTCATCAGATCGATCATCGAGGGCCGGGGTTTGCCGAGTCGGGAAGGAGCCATCTTCCGGCGCTTCGCCGTCAGCCTCAATCGAACCAAGACGGCGTGCGAGAAGACAAGAGACTGTGGTGCGCGACAGGATTGCTCTATGCCGGGGTCGTTCTCGCCGCGCCGATGATCCTGCGTCGTGATCCGCAGTTGGGAGCGCTGGCGCTGTTCTACTTGTTTGCGGTTGTGTGGGCGACCGACATTCTCGCATATGGCGGCGGTCGGTTGATTGGCGGACCGAGACTGGCGCCCGCGATCAGCCCGCACAAGACCTGGTCGGGCGCGGTCGTGGGGATGATCGGCGGGATTTGCGCTGGCACCGCCGTTGCGTTTATGGGTTCGCTCGTAAATCCGCTCGCCGCGATCGGGCTTGCCTTGCTACTGTCGGCGGCCGCGCAGACCGGCGATCTCGCCGAATCGGCGGTCAAGCGGCGCTTCGGGGTCAAAGACTCGAGCCGGATCATACCGGGACACGGGGGACTGATGGATCGTCTCGACGGCTTTCTGGCGGCGGCGGGGATAGCGGCGCTGCTGGGTGCGGCGCGCGGCGGGCTCGACGGCGCCGCCGGCGGGCTTCTGATATGGTGATGAGCGCAGTTCCGCTTCATCGCGCGGCCGCCGCTGCGGATGCGCACGAGCGCAGCGTGACCCTGCTCGGGGCGACCGGGTCGATCGGCGGTAGCACGATCGATCTCGTCAAGCGCGGGCGCGATCGCTTCCGCGTCGAAGCGGTGACGGCCGGACGGAATGCCGAAGCGCTCGCTTTGCTGGCACGTGAACTGGGGGCCCGGTTCGCAGCGATCGCCGATCCTACCGGCTTTCCGGCGCTCAAACAGGCGCTCGCCGGCACCGGCATTGAAGCAGGCGGGGGCGAAGCGGCGGTGGTCGAGGCGGCCCAGCGGCCGGCCGACTGGGTGATTGCGGCGATCACCGGGGCTGCGGGCCTCAAACCAACGCTGGCCGCCGCCGAACGCGGTGCGATCGTTGCGCTTGCCAACAAGGAATGCCTGGTGTGCGCCGGTACCCCGTTCATGCGTCGGGCAGCCGCCGCCGGTGCAACCGTGCTGCCGGTCGATTCCGAGCACAATGCGATCTTCCAGGCGCTCGGTGCGGGTCCGCGCGAGGATGTGCGGCGGATCATCTTGACCGCTTCGGGTGGTCCGTTCCGTGAGTGGCCGCTCGCCGCGATCCGCAAGGCCACGCCCGAACAGGCCCTCCAGCACCCCAATTGGTCGATGGGGGCGAAGGTCACCATCGACTCTGCGACCATGATGAACAAGGGGCTGGAGATCATCGAGGCCCACCACCTCTTCGATCTCGCACCGGATCGCATCGATGTGCTTGTTCATCCTCAGTCGATCGTGCACGGCATGGTCGAATTCAGCGACGGGTCGGTTGTCGCCCAGCTCGGACCGCCGGACATGCGCGTGCCGATCGCCCATTGTCTCGCCTGGCCGCGCCGGATCGAGGGAGCGAACCGGCTGCGGCTCGACCAGATGGCGAACCTCACTTTTGCCGAACCCGACCTTGTCCGTTTCCCGCCCCTTCGCCTCGCGCTCGAGGCGCTCCGCGCTGGAGCGGGCGCGCCGACCGTTCTCAACGCAGCCAATGAGGTGGCGGTCGCCGCGTTTCTCGACCGGCGGCTCGGCTTCTGCGACATCGCCGCGGTTGTGGAAGCGACGCTCGAGTCAAGCGCCGCCGGCGGGCTCCTGCACGAGCCGGCCGACATGGAGGAGGCGCTGGCGATCGATCGCGATGCGAGGGGCCGCGCCTGCGATCTCGTGCCCCAAATCGCCGCAAAAACGAATTAACCATAGTTCGCGAATTCACGCTCTTTGGAAGTCCTTATATAAGAGCGCTAGTGTCGGGGCAGGCTATTATGCCCCATAAGAGAGGTTGTGATGGATTGGAGCATTGCTTCAAGCATAAACGGCTGGAGCTTCGGTTTCTTGGGATATGTCCTTCCCTTCCTCTTCGTTCTTACGGTGGTCGTCTTCTTCCATGAGCTTGGCCATTTCCTGATCGCTCGGCTCTACGGTATTCGGGTACTGACATTCTCGATCGGATTTGGTCCGGAACTCTTCGGATTCACCGACCGCAAGGGCACGCGCTGGAAAGTGTCGGCGATTCCGCTCGGCGGTTATGTCAAATTCTTCGGCGACGAGAGCGCCGCAAGCACGCCCGACAACGAGGCAGTTGCGGGCATGTCGGAGGATGAGCGGCGCCAGGCCTTTCCGGCCCAGCCGGTGGGCACGCGCGCGGCCGTCGTCGTCGCCGGGCCACTTGCGAATTTCGTCCTGGCGATATTGATTTTCGCCGCCATTTTCATGCTTCACGGCAAGGAAGTGACGAGCGCACGCGTCGACCAGATTCAGCCCGACAGCGCCGCCGCGGCGGCCGGTTTCGTCTCCGGCGACCTCGTGACCGCGATCGATGGCAAGCCGATCGCGACCTTTGCCGAAATGCAGCGCATCGTGAGCACGAGCGCCGGCGAGACCTTACAAATCACGATCGACCGCGGTGGCGCGACGTTGACCCTTGAGGCGATTCCAGCCCTCCAGGAGGTCAAGGACAATTTCGGCAATGTGCACCGAATCGGCAGGCTCGGCATCACGAGGTCGCTCGCGCCCGGTGACGTGCAAACCGAGAAGGCGCCACCTTTGACAGCTTTGCGCCTCGGCGTCGAAGAGACCTGGTTCGTGATTGAGCGGACGATGTCTTATCTCGGCGGGGTCATTACCGGGCGGGAGGCGACCGATCAACTGGGCGGTCCGATCCGTATCGCACAGATATCGGGACAGGTCGCGACGGTCGGCTTCATCGCGCTCCTCAACCTGACCGCCATCCTGTCGGTGTCGATCGGGCTCCTTAATCTGTTTCCGGTCCCACTGCTCGATGGCGGACATCTTGTGTTCTACGGCATCGAGGCGGTGCGCGGAAAGCCGCTCTCCGAGCGTGCGCAGGAATTCGGATTCCGAATCGGCTTCGCCTTGGTTGTGCTCCTGATGGTCTTCGCAACGTTTAATGATATATTGCACCTGGCTTCGTCATAATCTGCCCACAGCAGTAACGTAATGTGTGTCAGTATCGCAACTCGCTGACGACAAAACGGAATAAGGCCGCACTGGAGGTTTGCACCGAAGGCCGGAGTCGATACAAGCGGAGGCAGGATAAGAAGAGCGACGGGGCGTTGGGTACGGGAATTCTTGGGGGCCCAAAGCGCATGGTATCGGGGGTGGGGGTTTTTCGCCGATTCGGTGCAATCGGGGTTATTGTGGCGTGCTTATGCGCCGCGATAGTCGTCGTGAGCGTGCCGGTTCCGGCGATTGCGCAATCTGCAAGCCAGATCATCGTTGAAGGCAATCGGCGCGTCGACGACGATACGATCCGGTCGTATTTCAGGCTCGCTCCGGGCGAGCGTCTGGACGCGGCCAAGATCGATTTTGCCTTCAAGTCGCTTTATGCGACCGGTCTGTTCGAAGACGTCCAGATCAGGCGGTCCGGCGGGCGCATCATCGTCACGGTGGTCGAGAACGCGATCATCAACCGCGTTGTTTTCGAAGGCAATCGCAAGCTCAAGGACGAGCAGCTTCTGGCGGAAATCCAGTCGCGGCCGCGCGGCGCGCTATCGCGTCCGATCGTCCAGGCTGACGTGCAACGAATCACGGAAATCTACCAACGCGGCGGCCGTTTTGACGTTCGCGTCAACCCGGTGATCATCGAGCGGGGCAATGGCCGGGTCGATCTCGTGTTCGAAGTCACCGAAGGCCGCAAGACTGGCGTTGCCAAGATCATCTTCATCGGCAACCGCGCCTATTCCGATTGGCGCCTGCGCGACGTCATCAAGACCAGCCAAACGAACCTTCTCAGTTGGCTCAAGGCAAACGACATTTTCGATCCGGACAAGGTCGAGGTCGACCGCAGCCTGTTGCGCCGCTTCTATCTCAAGAGCGGGTTCGCCGATGTGCGCATCGTCTCGGCGGTCGCGGAATACGATCCGAGATTAGGCGGTTTCGTCGTCACCTTCACGATCGACGAGGGTGATCGCTACACGTTCGGGGATGTCGACATCGTCACGACGGTGATCGGACTGGATACGGAACGGCTTCGGGCGCAACTCAAGACCCAACCGGGGGCCGTTTACAATGCCGATGCCGTCGAGAATACGGTGGAAGCCCTCACGATCGAGGTCGCCAAGCTCGGCTATCCGTTTGCGTCGGTGCGGCCACGGGGCGAGCGCGATTTTGCGGCGCGACGCGTCAACCTTCTCTACGTGCTGGAGCAAGGCCCGCGTGCCTATATCGAGCGGATCGACATTCGTGGCAATACGCGCACGCGCGATTATGTGATCAGGCGCGAATTCGACATTGTCGAGGGCGATGCCTATAACCGCGCGCTGATCGACCGTGCCGAGCGGCGAATCAAGAATCTCAACTACTTCAAGACGGTTCGTATCACCACCGAGCCCGGCTCGGCGCCCGATCGGATCATCGTGAATGTCGATCTCGAGGAGAGGTCGACCGGCGAGCTCTCGGTTTCCGGCGGCTACTCGACCGCGAACGGCATCCTCGGCGAGGTGAGCATCGGCGAGCGTAATCTGCTCGGCCGTGGGCATATAGCGCGGGCATCGGTCCAATACGGCGAGAATGCGCGCGGTTTCGAACTGTCCTTTGTCGAACCCTATTTGTTCGGGCAGCGGTTGGCGCTCGGCTTGGATGCTTTCGCCAAGGAAACGACGTCGGCGGAGTACACGTCTTACACGTCGAACACGATCGGCGGCAGCATCAAGCTCGGCTTCCCGATCGCCCAGTCGCTCGCCGGACAGTTGCGTTACTCCGGCTACCGCCAGGAGATCGAGCTGCCGGCCCAGTTCAATAACTGTAATGATCTCAATCCGAACGCCAACGCCGGTACATATCCGACTTCGGTGACCAACCCGGACGGCACCCCGAAGGAATTTTCGTCCAACAACAACGAACCGTTCGCGCAGAACTGCTACTTTGACGGCGAAGCCTCGCTCGCCATCCGCCGCGAGCTCGCCGGTGGCCCGGTCTTTGTCTCGCTCCTGGGTTACACCATGAGCTACAACACGCTCGACAACAACAAGAACCCGACCAGCGGCCTGTTGGTGAAGCTCTCCCAGGACTTCGCGGGAGTCGGCGGAGACGTGAAGTTCTACAAGGCTCTGCTCGACTCGCGGCTCTACAACGAGATCCTGCCCGACGTCGTCAGCGTGTTCCGGGTGCAAGGCGGCTATGCGACCGGCTGGGGCGGCGATGGACTGCGCATGCTCGACCAGTTCCAGGGCGGGCCGAACATGGTGCGTGGCTTCGAGCCCGGCGGCTTCGGACCGCGCGACCTGACGCCGGGCACCAATAATGATGCTCTCGGCGGCTCGATGTTCTGGGCAGCTAGCCTGGAGGTGCAGACGCCGCTGTTCTTCGCGCCGAAGGATTTCGGCATGCGGCTCGCCGCCTTCGCCGATGCCGGGCAATTGCTGGACTATACTGGCCCGTTGACCTGGCCGGAGCGCGGGCTCATCCTGACTTGTCCGGATCAGCCGCCGACCGTGCCCTGCTTCGGCGACGACGACAGGATCCGTTCTGCGGTCGGTATCGGGCTGCTCTGGGATTCGCCGATCGGCCCGCTACGGTTCGACGTCGCCTATCCACTGTCCAAGGCATCCTACGACAGGGATCAAGTCTTCCGCTTCGGCGGCGGGACACGGTTCTGAGCCTTACGAGGCTTGCCGCCTGTCTGCGCGAACAGAACGCGATTGTTTCGAGTTGAAATCAATCGCGTTCTTTCCGACTATTTTCCGCATGATTTTTTCGCAAAAGTCTGCAACGACTTGGGTTCATCCGGTCTGGTCGTTTTTCCGTCACGCCGGAAGCGACCGACCGGGGATCATGCGACCGATAAGGATCGGCGTGTAATCGCAAAAATTGGCGGATCTTGTCGGACAAGATCATGCAAGGAAACAAAGCGAAGAAGCGTCCGGCTGATTCGATCTGAGTCGTGGTCCAAAAGAGCGTATCCCATTAAAATGCAATCGGAATTTGCTCTGCACCCGACGTCCGCAGTGCCGGCACTCACCCGATGACCGAACCCTTCTTCTTCACGCCTGCCAAGGTTCTTACGATCGGCGAGATCGCCGAGCTGACCGGCGCCGAACCCGGAGCCGGAGCTCCGCTTGCTCGCTCGATCCGCGACGTCGGAACCCTCGAGGCGGCCGGCCCGTCCGCGCTCACTTTTCTCGACAACCCGACTTACGCCGACGGACTTGCGCGCTGCCGCGCCGGCGCCTGCCTGATCGCTCCGCGCTTTGAATCGAAGGCGCCGGCCGGGCTCGCCCTTCTGCGCACGCGCGAGCCCTACCGCGCCTTCGTCCAGGTCGCCTCCGCCCTTTTTCCCAGCGCCTTGCGACCTTCGTCCCTGTTCGCGACCGACGGCATTTCTCCGAGCGCCTTCGTTCATCCCTCGGCGCGGATCGAAAGTGGGGCCTCGATCGATCCGGCCGCTGTGATCGGAGCGGGCGCTGAGATCGGCGCCGGCACCGTCATCGGTCCGACCGCTGTCATCGGACCGAATGTGCGGATCGGGCGCGACAGCGCGATCGGACCGGGCGTCTCGCTCACCCATGCGCTGGTCGGCGACCACGTGATCATTCATGCCGGCTGTCGTATCGGCCAGGACGGGTTCGGTTTCGTCATGGGTCCAACCGGGCACAAGAAGGTGCCGCAACTCCGCCGTGTCATCGTTCAGGACGAGGTGGAGATCGGCGCCGGCACGACCATCGATCGCGGCGGCATCCGCGACACCGTCATCGGCGAAGGGACAAAGATCGACAACCTGGTTCAAATCGGCCACAACGTCGTGATTGGGCGGCACTGCGTGATCGTCGCCCAAACTGGAATCTCGGGAAGCGTGACCTTGCACGATTTCGTAGCCCTGGGCGCGCGTGTCGGCGTCAACAATCATGTCACGATTGGCGAAGGTGCGCAGATTGCGGCGATCAGCGTCGTCCATGGCGACGTGCCGGCCGGCGCAAGATGGGGCGGAACCCCCGCAAAGCCGGCGCGGATCTGGTTCCGCGAAATGAAACTGATCGAGCGCCTCGCCGAGCGCGGAGCGGGCGGCCGGGCGACCGACGGCGATCCGGCCAAGGATTGACGGGGAACGGGTATGGAGGCTGTCACCAGCATCGAAGCGGCCGATATTTCGGTGATCCTGAATTCGCTGCCGCATCGCTATCCGTTCCTCATGGTCGATCGGGTGATCGACATCAGGGGCGACGAGCACGGCATCGGCATCAAGAACGTCACGGCAAACGAGCCGCAGTTTCAGGGCCACTTTCCCAACCGGCCGGTCTTCCCCGGCGTGCTGATGATCGAAGGCATGGCACAGACGGCCGGCGTCCTGTGCGTGCTCGCCGGCGCTCCCGGACAGCAGCCGCGCGAGGTCTATTTCATGACCATCGACAAGGCCAAGTTCCGCAAGCCGGTCGTACCGGGCGACCGGATCGAGTACCACATGAACAAGGTCGCGCGGCGTCGGAACATGTGGTGGTTCCGCGGTGAGGCGATGGTTGCAGGGCAGATCGTCGCCGAGGCGGAGGTCGGCGCCATGCTCTCCTGGACCTGATATCCGATGGGCCTGATCGATGTGACGGCCCGTGTAGCTGAAGGTGCCGCTCTCGCCGCGGATGTCGAGATCGGACCGTTCTGCACGGTCGGCCCGCATGTAACGCTCGAGAAGGGCGTGCGGCTCCTCTCGCATGTCAATGTCACCGGACGGACCAGCATCGGTGCGCGCACGGTCGTCTATCCCTTTGCGTCGCTCGGAACGCCGCCGCAGTCGCTCCGTTATCGCGGCGGCGATACGCGCCTGATCATCGGCGCCGACTGCCAGATCCGCGAAGGGTGCACGGCCAATACCGGCACCGAGGATGGCGGTGGCGTCACCCGCATCGGCGATGCCTGCTTCCTGATGGTCGGCTCGCATGTCGGCCATGACTGCGAAGTCGGCAGTCACGTCACCTTTGCCAACAATGCGGTGCTGGGCGGCCATGTGAGCGTCGGCGATCACGTCATTTTCGGCGGCCAGGCGGCGGTGCGCCAGTTCATTCGCATCGGACAGGGGGCGATGGTCACCGGCCTCAGCGGCGTGCGCGCCGACGTCATCCCTTTCGGCCTCGCCCATGGTCAGAACGCCGAGCTGGTCGGGCTCAATGTCATCGGAATGCGCCGGCGCGGCTTTGCCAAGTCCGACATTCAGCGGCTGCGCCAGGCTTACGCGACCCTGTTCTTCGGAGAGGGCACGTTCCGCGACCGCGTCGAGGCCTTGGCGGCGTGCAATGACGATCCGCTGATCGCCGAGGTGATCGGTTTCATCATGAACAACGGGACGCGGGCCCTGACAATGGGGGTGCGCCGCGCGCGCGGCGTCGAGGCGGCATGACGCCCGAGGCTGCGCGCGACGACGCCTCACCGCTTGCGATGATCTGCGGGGGCGGGAGCCTGCCGCGTACGATCGCCGAATCGGTCGAGCGTAGCGGACGGCGCTGCATCCTGTTCCCCGTTCGCGGCTGGGCGGAGCTGGATTCAGTCGCCGCCTTCCGCCATCATTGGATCGACCTCGGTGCGTTCGGCCGGTTCCAGCGGTTGATGCAGGCGGAGGGTTGCCGGGACATCGTGTTCATCGGGACGATCCTGCGGCCCTCGGTCTCGCAACTGCGCCTCGATTGGGGAACGGTGAAGGTCTTGCCGAAGGTGTGGCGTGCCTTCCGCGGCGGCGATGATCATCTGCTATCCGGCGTCGGCCGCATTTTTGCGGCACATGGGTACCGGCTGGTCGGCGCCCACGAGGTCGCGCCCGACATCCTCGTTCCGGAAGGCGCGCTCGGCCGGCTTGTGCCGTCCGAGCGCAACACCGCCGATATCGGTCTTGGACTTGAGCTCCTGCAGGCGATGAGTCCATTTGATGTCGGTCAGGCCGCGGTGGTGGCTAACCGTCACGTGCTTGCGGTCGAGGCAGCGGAGGGCACCGATCGCATGCTCGCGCGCATTGCTGAGCTCCGCCATGACGGGCGCATTCGGACCACGCCCGGCACCGGCGTTCTCGTCAAGGCGGCCAAGATCGGCCAGGATCATCGCTTCGACCTGCCCGCCATCGGTCCGAAAACGATTGACGGCGTCGCGCGCGCCGGGCTCGCGGGGCTCGCGGCGGTCGCCGGCAGCGCCATCATGGCCGAGCCGCAGGAGCTGGTCCGGCGCGCGGATGCAGCCGGCGTCTTTACCTTCGGCGTACGGCCGGCCGGACCGCGATGAGCGCCCGCGCCGAGCCGACCGATCCGGCAGCACGACCGATCATCGGGCTCGTCGCCACCGAGCCCTCGGGGGACCGGCTCGGCGGCGGGCTGATGCGCGAGATCGCGGAGCGCGCTCCCGGCGCGCGCTTTGTCGGCGTCGGCGGCCCCGAAATGGCGGCGCGGGGGCTTGTCAGCCTTTTTCCTATCGATGAGCTCGCCATCATCGGCCTTGCCGCCATCCTTGCGCGCCTGCCCACGATCTTCCGCCATATCCGCATCGCCGCCGATGCGCTGATCGAAGCGCGACCAGAAGCGCTGGTGATCATCGACAGTCCCGAGTTCACCCATCGCGTCGCCCGCCGTGTGCGCGCGGCCGCTCCCGAGATTCCGATCATCGACTATGTCTCGCCCACGGTCTGGGCATGGCGGCCGGGGAGGGCGCGGGCGATGCGCGCCTATGTCGACCATGTGCTGGCGCTGCTGCCGTTCGAGCCGGCAGCGCATGCCCGGCTGGGCGGGCCGGCCTGCAGCTTTGTCGGCCATCCGCTCGCAGAAGAGATCACCCGCCTGCGCCCGGATGTGATCGAGGCCGCGCGGCGGGACGTCGATCCGCCCCTCGTGCTGGTTCTTCCCGGGAGCCGCACGGGCGAGATCAAGCGTCATCTTTCGGTGTTCGGCGAGGCAACCGGCCGCCTCGTGAGAGAACACGGGCCGATCGAGGCGGTGCTGCCGACCCCGCGGCATCTCGCCGAACGGGTCGGGGAGGCGACCGCCGGCTGGCCGGTCAAGCCCCGCATCGTCGTCGAGCCCGAGGACAAATGGGCGGCATTCCGACAGGCGCGTGCGGCGCTCGCGGCATCCGGTACGGTCACGCTGGAGCTTGCGCTCGCCGCTGTTCCGACCGTCGTCGCCTACCGCATAAAACTGTTCGAGGAGGCGATCGCGCGCCTGCTGATCAAGGTGCCGACGATCGTGCTCGCCAATCTCGTGCTTGAAGACAAAGTGGTGCCCGAACTGCTGCAGCGGCAGGCAACGCCGGCGGCGCTTGCCGCTGCGCTCAAACCGCTGATCGACGAAACGGCGGAACGCCGGCGCCAGCTCGATGCCTTTGCGCGGCTCGATCAGGTCATGCAGACCGGCACCGCGAACCCGAGCGCGGCCGCCGCCGAGGTCGTGCTCGAATATGTCCGCAGCGGCCGGCGCGACTGACGCGCAAACCGGACGTGCGCATCCAATTCGCCTCTCCCCGCGAGCGGGGAGAGGTCGGCGCGTATCGAGCATAGCGAGATACGCGGCGGGTGAGGGGGCGCTGACGGAGTCAATCGTTGGCACAAGCCACAAGCTAACCGGTTCGATCCCCCTCACCCGAATTCCTCGCTACGCTCGGAATTCGACCTCTCCCCGCAAGCGGGGAGAGGTGAAGGTTGAGCAACCGGGGTTAGGGGTGACAGATCTGCTGGCGACAAGGGTGCTTGCGTCAGTTCCGCTTCCTGGCTTGGCGAATTGCGTTCATTCCCGCGAAAGCGGGAAACCAGTATTTGGGGAGCATCATGGGTCCCCGCTTGGGCGCGCTTGCGCGGAGACGAGAGGACCCAAACTCTCCCAATCCCTTGAAGGAAAGGTGAGGCCGAGGTCATCACGCGAAAGGTGTATCAGAGGTCCAAAACTTGAACGGATTCTGCCTGAAGCGGTCCGCGTAGAAGTGCATTAATCACGCGCGTGCTGCGCAAGCCGCCCCCGGTCGCCCTGCGCGCCGCGCGCCGCGCGATTACATGCGCCGGTCGATCGGGATGTAATCGCGGTAAGTCGCTCCGGTATAGAGTTGGCGCGGCCGGCCGATCTTCTGGCTCGGATCCTCGATCATCTCCTTCCACTGGGCGATCCAGCCGACCGTGCGCGCAAGCGCGAACAGCACGGTGAACATGGTGGTGGGAAAGCCCATCGCCTTCAGCGTGATGCCCGAATAGAAGTCGATATTGGGATAGAGCTGCTTCTCGATGAAGTACTCATCGTGCAAGGCGATGCGCTCGAGCTCCAAGGCGACCTCGAACAGGTCGTCCTTGGCCCCGGTCTCGGCCAGCACCTTGTGGCAGGTGGTCTGCATGAT
Organism: Xanthobacteraceae bacterium; assembly: GCA_028282095.1. Taxonomy (GTDB): domain Bacteria; phylum Pseudomonadota; class Alphaproteobacteria; order Rhizobiales; family Xanthobacteraceae; genus Rhodoplanes. The sequence continues at coordinate 15,305 of JANQIP010000081.1, forward strand.
CTTGGCGCGCGGATCATAGTTCCGGTAGACCCGGTGGCCGAAGCCCATCAGGCGGAACGGATCGTTCTTGTCCTTGGCGCGCCGGACATATTCCGGAATGCGCTCGGGCTTGCCGATCTCCACCAGCATTTTCAGCGCCGCCTCGTTGGCGCCGCCATGCGCCGGTCCCCACAGGCAAGCAATACCGGCGGCGATGCAGGCGAACGGATTGGCGGCCGAGGAGCCGGCGAGCCGTACCGTCGAGGTCGAGGCATTCTGCTCGTGATCGGCGTGCAGGATGAAGATGCGGTCCATCGCGCGCGCCAGCACCGGGTTGACCTCGTAGTCCTCGCAGGGCACGCCGAAGCACATGCGCAGGAAGTTCGACGCATAAGCGAGGTCGTTCTTCGGGTACATGAAGGGCTGGCCGATGGTGTATTTGTAGGCCATCGCCGCGATGGTCGGCATCTTCGCGATCAGGCGGAAGGAGGCGATCATGCGCTGGCGCGGATCGCCGATATCGGCCGAGTCGTGATAGAAGGACGACAGCGCTCCGACACAGCCCACCATGACCGCCATCGGATGGGCGTCGCGGCGGAAGCCCTGGTAGAATCGCGCCATTTGCTCGTGAATCATGGTGTGGCGCGTGACCGTGCGGTCGAAATCCAGCTTTTCGGCGACGGTCGGCAGTTCGCCGTAGAGCAGGAGATAGCAGGTCTCGAGAAAATCACCGTGCTCGGCGAGCTGCTCGATAGGGTAGCCGCGATAGAGCAGAATACCTTCGTCGCCGTCGATGAAGGTGATCTTCGACTCGCAGCTCGCCGTCGAGGTGAAGCCGGGATCGTAGGTGAACAGGCCCGCTTCGTCGTATAGCCGACTAATGTCGACGACGTCCGGACCGACCGTCCCTTCGTATTGGGGCAGCTCGTAGTTCTTGTTGCCGATTTTGAGAGTGCCGGTCTTGCCGTCGGTGCCGGTCTTGGCGTCCATCATTTCCTCGCTTCTTGCGGGGCCAGTGGATCGGGGCGCGCTTGTTATCGCGCGTGATCAGCAGTCCGCGCTCGCTGCTTCCCCTGTCCTGTACGCGACAAGGCCATCGTCTTCAATCGTCCAGCCACAGGCGAGATTCGTCAATTCTCGGATATGGTATCGGCGGATGCGGTGCGCGAGAGGGTGTTGCTGCCCTGGGTTGCGTTGCCTGCCTGATCGGCGAGACGGCCGAGGCTCTCTTCCTTGCCGAGCACCGCGAGCACGTCGAAAATGCCGGGCGACGTCGTACGCCCGGTCAGTGCGGCGCGCAGCGGCTGGGCGACAGCACCGAGTTTCAAACTGCGGGTTTCGGCATAGCGGCGGACGGCGCCTTCCGTCGTTGCGGCGGTCCAAGGCTCGACCTCGCTGAGAGCCTCGCCGGCCTCACACAGGATCGATCGCGCCTCTTCGGTGAGCAGAGCGTGCGCCTTCCGGTCGAGCGCGAGCGGCCGTTCGGCATAAAGATACCGCGCCTGCTCAATCAGTTCGGTCAAAGTCTTCGCACGTTCTTTCAATCCCGGTAGCGCAAGGAGCAGTTTCTCGCGCAACCCGTTGTCGAGCTTGGCGGCGAGTTCCGCTCCGTCCGCGATATGCGGCAGCAGCGCCTCGATGGCGGCCAAGAGGTCGCGATCGCCGGCGGCGCGCATATAGTGCCCGTTGAGGTTTTCGAGCTTGGCAAAATCGAAACGAGCGGGCGAGCGGCCGATCTGCGGCAGGTCGAACGTTGAGACCATCTCTTCGGTTGAGAAAATTTCCTGATCACCGTGGCTCCAACCGAGACGGACGAGATAATTGCGCAGCGCCTCCGGCAAGAAGCCCATCGCCCGGTAGGCATCGACGCCGAGCGCGCCGTGCCGCTTGGACAGTTTCGAACCATCCGGTCCGTGGATCAGCGGGATATGCGCCATCGCCGGCACCTGCCAGCCGAGCGCATCGTAGATTTGCTTCTGCCGCGCCGCATTGGTGAGATGGTCGTCGCCGCGAATGACATGGGTGACGCCGACATCATGATCATCGACCACGACGGCCAGCATATAGGTCGGCGTGCCGTCGGAGCGCAGCAGCACGAGATCGTCGAGATGCTCGTTCTGCCAGGCGACGCGGCCCTGCACCTCGTCCTCGATCACCGTCTCGCCGGTGAGTGGCGCCTTGAGCCGGATCACGGGCGCAACGCCGGCGGGCGCCTCGCGCGGGTCGCGGTCGCGCCAGCGGCCGTCATAGCGGGGCGGCCGTCCTTCGCGATAGGCCGCTTCGCGCATCTCCTCGAGCTCCTGCGGGCTCGCATAACAGCGATAGGCCGTGCCGGCGGCGAGCATCGCTTCGACCACCTCGCGATGTCGGTCGGCGCGCGCGGACTGGAAGATCGGTTCGCCGTCCCAATCGAGCCCGAGCCAGGTCAGGCCATCGAAGATTGCGTCGATCGCGGCCTGGGTGGAGCGTTCGCGGTCGGTGTCCTCGATGCGCAAAAGCATCAGGCCATTGCGCCCGCGCGCATAGAGCCAGTTGAACAAGGCCGTGCGCGCTCCGCCAATATGCAGGAAGCCGGTGGGGGAGGGGGCAAAGCGGGTGACGATGGTGTGGCTCATTGGCGGGATTTTTCTTTGAGCGCAATCGCGTCGAGGCGGGTCAATTGCGGCTTTTCACATTGTTTTTTTGCATGATCCAGTCTGAAAAGTCTGCAACTTTAGGGTATCATGCTTTAGGATGTGTCCCACTCGCGGGCGGCGGCGCTCGTCGAGCGTTCTGACTTTAACGGTCCGATCCGGACCGTCAGGTAAGGAACACTAGCTGATTTGATCCCTTGTGATGCGGCACCAACACAATGAGACGAGCTCAAGCGTCGGTGCCGCATCACTAGCACAGCCAACCTGATCATTGTAGCGCGCGTGCGACACGGGGGCGCGCGATGGGTGAACGCGGTCCGGCGCGGGGGCGCGCCTCGGTATGGCCGAACGGCCGGTCGAGGGACCGTGCACTTGCTCGCCCCGTTCCGGAAAGCCTCTCCGCGCTATCACGTGCAACCTCAGCCCGGCTGCACGGTTGGGGGCAGGCGGAAACCGCGCCCGGCCGGATGCTCGCCTGGATCGCCGTCGCATTTGCGATCGGGATCATGCTCTACTTCACCGCCGGGCGGGAGCCTGCCTTGTGGGCTGCAAGTGCAGCGGCCGCCGCGGCGCTGCTCGCCGCGATCGCAATGCGCAAGCGCGGCCACGCGCTCGCGGTCGCAATTCTGTTCGCTGCGGTCGCGTCAGGGTTTTTCATTGCGACGTGGCAGGCCCACCGGGTTGATCACCCGATCCTGCAGCGGACGGCCTACAGCGCGAGTTTGAGCGGCTTCGTCGAAAAGCGCGAGGAACGCGAGCGCAGCGACCGCATCGTCGTGAGAGTTCACGCTTTCGATGCCGGCCGCATCAAAGAAAAGCCGCAGCGTGTTCGCGTCGCCGTGCGCAAGGGGACGGCCCCGCCCGTCGGTGCGTTCGTCGCAATGAAGGCGCGGCTCAATCCGCCCTTCGCCCCGTTGCGGCCGGGCGGCTATGATTTCGCGCGCGATCTTTATTTCCAAGGCATCGGTGCGATCGGCTTTGCGCTCGGTTCGGTCCGGACGGTGCCCACCCCGGCTCCGCCGGGCGCGCGGCTGAGAGCGACAGCGACCGTTGCGGAGATGCGCGAGGGGATAGACCGGCGCATTCGCGCTTCACTCTCGGGCGATACCCGCGCCATCGCCACCGCCCTCATCACCGGCAAGCGCGACGCGATCTCTCCCAAGGTGAGGGATGCCATGTATGTGTCGAGCATCGGCCATGTGCTGTCGATCTCAGGCTATCACATGGCCGTCGTTGCCGGAGTCGTGTTCGTTCTTTTACGCGCCGGGCTTGCGCTCGTGCCCGGACTGGCGGAACACCGGCCGATCAAGAAATGGGCGGCCGGCGGTGCGCTGTTCGCTGCGGCCTTCTATCTCGTGCTGTCCGGAGCGGCGGTCGAAACCCAGCGCGCCTTCATCATGGCGGCGGTTGTTCTCATCGGGGTGATGCTCGACCGCCAGGCAATTACGATGCGCACGCTGGCGCTCGCCGCGCTTGCGGTGATGATCGCAACGCCGGAAGCCCTCGTGCATCCGAGCTTTCAGATGTCCTTTGCGGCGACCTTGGCGCTCGTTGCCGCCTATGAGCGCGGCCTTCCCTGGATCGCGGCCGGCGGACAGACCTCGCTCGGCGCGCGGGTCGCGCTGTGGGGCGGTCGCGAGGTCTTCGCGCTCGTCTTCGTGTCGCTGGTTGCCGGGCTGGCGACGACGCTGTTCGTCGCCTACCACTTCCACCGGCTTGCGCCCTATGGCGTGCTCGCCAATCTGCTGGCTATGCCGATCGTGTCCGGTTTCGTGATGCCGGCCGGTCTCGTTGCGCTCGTCGCCCTGCCGTTCGGGTTCGACGGTCCGCTGTGGCACCTGATGGGGATCGGCATCGATTGGATGACCGGGATCGCATTGTGGGTGGCGGCGCTCCCCGGTGCGGTCGGACCGATTACGGCTTTCGGCCTCGCGCCACTGCTCCTTGCGACGCTCGGGCTGATCGTGATCTGCCTGCTGCGTACGCCGCTGCGCTGGAGCGGGGCCGTGCTGATCGTCGTTGCAGCGGCGCTGGCGGCGGCAACGCCGCGTCCCGATGTGCTTATTGCCGGGGACGGGAGTGCGGTGGCGGTGCGCGGTGCCGATGGTCGTCTGTCCATCCTGAAGACGGCACGGGGGCGAGCCTTCGCGCCACGCTATTGGCTTGCCGCCGACGGCGATGCGCGGTCGGCCGACGACCCCAAGCTCGCCGCGGGATTTTCGTGCGATCCGGCGGGCTGCATTGCCCGTCTCGCCGACGGCGCGATCGTCGCGGTTGCGCACAGCGCGGAGGCTTTCGCCGACGACTGCGCGCGCGCCGCTTTGATCATTGCCGCGCGCGATCCGCCGGCCGACTGCGCCGCAACGGTGATCGACCGTAACGCGTCGCGACGCGCCGGCGCGCTTGCGCTCAGACGCGTCGGGCAGGGCTGGGAGATCACTGCGGCGCGCGAGCCCCACTCCGACCGACCATGGGCACGGGCTATGCCCGACGAGCGCCGCAAAACGCCTTAACAGCGCACCCCATCCCAAGGAGCCAACCGAAGCCTTCTTCTAGGAAAGGTTGGCGTCTTGAATCGGACCAGCCACAGGAGCAGGTGCGGGTCGCTGTTCATCCTCCCCCGCTACGCTAGGGGAATCGCATATGAGTAGAGGGGGGCTTGCGGATCGGAGGATGAGAGATTCTGTAGGGGCTTTCTCTTTTTGGAGGAGGCCTGATGCAGTCTTTTATTACGATTTTGCGGGAGGTGCGTGATCCGCGCGATGTCAATGCGCGGCACGATGTTGGCACTTTACTGTTTTTGGCTTTGGCGGGAACGCTATGCGGCGCCAAGAGCTGCGTGGAGATCGCCGATTTTGTTGACGGGCGCGTCGAAGAGCTTTCAGCGATTGTCGACCTGCCGCATGGGGCTCCGAGCCACGACACTTTCAGCCGCCTGTTCCGCCTGCTCGATCCGGGCGAATTAGCGCAGGCATTCACGGCATTCATGACGACGCTGCGGAGTGGGCTGGGGCTCGGGCCGGCGAAAGGGGTGGTGGCGATCGACGGCAAGAGCCTGCGGCGCGGCTACGAGAAAGGGCGCGCCTGTTTGCCGCCGCTGATGGTGAGCGTTTGGGACAGCGAGACGCGGGTCGCCATTGCGCAGGCGCGTGCCCCGTCCGGCAACGAGGTTGCGGCGACGCTGGCCCTGCTGCGCGGCCTGGTTCTCAAGGGCTGCACGGTGACCGCCGATGCGCTGCATTGTCATCCGAAAATGGCCGACATGATCCGCGCCGCCAAGGCCCATTATGCGCTCGGCCTGAAGGGCAACAACGGCCCGCTCCTGGCTGCGGCCGAACGCGCCTTCGCGCAGGCGCGACGCAAACCGCCCTTCTTTGCCACCGAGGAGAAGAGGCATGGCCGCAGCGAGAAACGCCGGGCAAGCGTCTTGCCGGCGCCGGCCGAAGCGCGGGCCCTGCTGCCGGGCCTCACCGCATTCGGCCGTATCGAGGCCGAGCGCATCGGCACCAACGGCAAATGC
>JANQIP010000113.1 GCA_028282095.1 Xanthobacteraceae bacterium
TCCGGTGGCTCACGCTTTTTTTGCGCCGAACGCTGGCCGCCCTCACCGCCAGCCTGCAACCGGCCTCGGCCTGAAAATAGCTATCTTCACGGACGACGATTTAGTCTGGGAAGTTCTTTGAAACATCGTCCGGAGGACGGCCATGCGCGCCGGCCACCTGCTTGAACTGCACCTTTTGATCTACGAAGCCACGCCAGCAGGGCATAGACGACTGCCGGAACCTGTCTGCACTCGCGAGTGTCTGACTCGGATCGCGATCCTGCTGCCGATCGTGCGAAACCGCGCTCTCTTGATTGGTGAGCTTTGGTGAGTTCGATCCCGGTGAAGATGCCAACACGTGCCCCGTACGCGGTTCTCCGAGACCGCGCGCACGCCGCGGCGACCAGCCCGCGGATCGACTCGCGCCTCAATATCCGAGCCAATTTGGTCGCGGGCCATTCCAGACCCGCGCTCTTCTAGCGACTTCCTCTACCTCCTGCGCCGTGGCATCGGGTCGGCCGGCGAGAATGTTGGCGCGAATCGAATCGTTCATCAGCCATGCCTCCTCGAGCACGACGCTGATCATTGAACTGAGATCCGTCCGCCCGATCCTGCGGATGTCTACGCCACCGATCTCGATCGCGCCCTGACCCACGTCCCAAGAGCGGGCGGCCAATCTGACCAGCGTCGATTTCCCAGCACCCGACGGCCCCACGATTGCAGTCAGACTGTTTTGAGCTACTTCCAAGTCGATACCTGCAAGCACCGAACTCTCGCCGCAGCCAAAAGTCACTTCGCGAAAGTGCACTGAATGGCCATTCGTTGGCGATCGTATAACCGGGGATCTCGTAAGAGTTACCGACATCCCCTTGCCGTGCTCCGGTATAAGAAACATCAGCCGACAAGATTGCGTCGCTCGACGCACCAAAGAGGTAAATCGGATAACGTACATCCAGACCGGCGCTCGCCATCATATTTGGTGCATTTGGCACCTCATTGCCTTCCATAGCGCCATTTAGAGCGCTGAGTGAGTTCGGATCGACCAAGCCAGGCCTAGTTTGCGTCAGACCGAGCGCCCCCCGCACAGTTGTATAGGGCGTTATGTCTGCCGCGACTTCGAACTCAGCGCCGTAACTTTGATAATCTTGATTGCCGAAAAATAGTGCGAACGTTGTTCCGTCGAAATCGAACAACTGACCATCACGAACGTCGTTGAAAAACGCAGCGCCCGCGAGCTCGACTTGTCCGTCCATGAGCCGCGCCTTGGTGCCGATTTCGTAGGTCCAACTGTGGGTCGGAAGAAACGGAGGGGTATCGACACCCAATTAGGCATTGACTGTATAGCACTCATACCCGCCCGAAGCATAGCCATTAGCAATGGACGCGTAACTGTTCCAGTTTTCGTTCCAACGCCAATCCACCAATGCGCGGCCAGTTATGTAATCATCTTCCCATTCACCGCGCTGCGTGTACTCCGGAACCGAGCCTGGGAAGCCGTTCGATACAAACGTACTATCGAAACGCTGCTCATCACGCGCTGCTCGCAACCCAGCCGAAAATGTAAGACGATAGGTCACCGGGATCGAAACGCCACCGAAAATCGCAAATGTCTCACCGTCGATATCAGTATCGTAGGTACCGTTCAGAGTCAGCGTTATCGTACTTGTTTGCGTACGATCCTGGTAGAAGTCAGAGCGGAAATAGGATAGGCCGGCAACCCAATCGATGCTCGCATCTTCACGAGAGTTCAAACGAAACTCTTGCGAAAAAATTGATTCCCCCTCGAAATTGATGCTGAGGTCTTCATCTGGATCGACGAAATCGCTAAGCGGGCGGCCCGCGTTGAATGGTTTTTATGCTTCCAGGAAAGAATCGGTATCATCGGCGACAACGAATGTATCAATGTCCTGATACCCGGTTAGAGAAGTGGCGATAAAATGATCATGTTCCCACACCATATTGAGTGTCGTATGATTAATTGTGCGCTCGCCGATAGGTTCGATATCAGATCCGCCGACCGGAAAGTCCGGCACCTCAATCAGCATCAGGTGGGGATTTGATCGCTTGTCCTCCTCTCGGCCGATCGTCAATGATGCGCTGAATGGACCTTCTGATGAAAGGCCAAGGGTGACTCGGCCGGCCATGATGTCGGCATCGCCGTCTTCGCCGCCTATGATCGGATTGGGTATATCGCCGTCAAAGTTCTGCAGGCGAAAAGCCGCGCGACCAGCAAGGACGTTCGGTATAAGCCACCTGCCGGCAGCTCCATCAACGTTAAGAGTGCCGTTTTCTCCCAACTCAACACCAAGCCGCTGTTCGCGTTCGCCGTCTGCTCCGCGATTTACGACATTGACCGAGCCTCCGATTGCGTTGCGCCCGAACAGGGTGCCCTTGGGGCCGCGCAGCACTTCTACTCTTTCAACATCAAAGAGCGTCGGAGAAAAACCGAACGAGGTCGTCGGAACACCATCCACCGAAAAACCAGCCGTGTTGTCCAGAGAGTTGAGTGGCGAGCCAAGCGGCCCAATTCCTCGAAAAGAGCCGAAGTGATTGCCCGGCTGCGCGAAATCGACAAAATTGTAGTTGGGTGTTCGTCGGGCGACTTCGGCGCCCGGCTCTAGATTGCTCAGCTCTAGGTCACCGCCATCGACGACTGACGCGGCGACTGGAGCATCGAAAGCCTGCTCGGTGCGCTTGCGTGCTGTGACGACCATCGAATCGAGGACGGCAACCTCGTTTTCGCCCACCTCTTGTGCGATTATAGGAACCGGCACAATCATACATGCTGTGAGGGCGAGACACCCCGCAGAAGACCACAATCTCTTCAACCGCATTTGCTTACTCACCCTGCTTCAATTCGATCAGGCCGGTATCATCATCCCAGAAATCGAGTAAGCGAGTTTTGGCGCGACGAAATAGTTCTTCGGCGTAACGAAATTAATGAGTACGCGAGGTTTGTTCCTCACGAGGGGAGCGACCATATCTCGTACGATATGCACTGGAAAAAGCCCCTGCATTGGTGAAGCCGACCCGATAGGCCACTTCCGAAATGCTAAGCGTGTGAGTTCTCAGCAAAAACTGTGCGATCTCAAGGCGCCGGTTGCGCACATGTCCAAATATCGTCGTCCCGAAAGTCTTGAGAAAATTCGCTCTCAAAGTCGTCACATTCACCCCCAGGGCTTTGGTCAGCATTTCGATCGACGGCGGCGTCGCCACGTCGTGGTCAAGCAACTCTCGCGCTCTCACGACCTGATCGTAGTGACGTTTCGACATTCCGTCCGGCGGGACCGCCGATCCTTCGATTAAACGGGCGGCTTCCGCCACAAAGGCTAACGCAGAGCCTTCAAGATAGAGCCTTTCTAGCGTTCCGGAACAACGGCGCTCGACCATCTGCGCAGCAGCAATTCGTAAGTCTTGCGATTCTGGCAGCTTCATCGCCTTGAACTCGCAATCGAACAGCCGGTCGAGAACCTGCAATTGCCCGTCACCGTCCAAAGCCGCCATGCGTGTGAGAAACGACCGATCGAGCGTGAAGCCGCCCACGGCGGCCCGCCTCCCAGCCCTGCATATGGTGCTGCACCATCGCTGCATTCCAAAGCAAAGCAGCACAGGCCTGCCATGCTCAAATCCAATCTCCCCAACCCCGTCCACTTTCATTGGTCCGACGCTGCCAGAAAGCTGAACAGCGCAAATAACTGAAGGCTCGACGGTACTCTCAATCTGGAAATCCTTCAAGAATCGAACGTCATAACCGGTCGTCAACAGCCCTTGCTGAACCTCCAATCCTAAAAGCACGCCTTCCATCGACGGGCTGTTGACGGAACGGTGCGCCGCACCATCAACGATGGTGACAGGGAGCCGCTCGGCCACGGCGAGCATGTCCGAATAGTGAAGAGCTTGATCGGCTTGAAGGTGATTTTCTTCCATTTTCAAGACGCCATTCAAACGACGCCTTCAACTGACCGGATCAATCTCGGAGCGAGTTCTGTTGGATTTTCAGCACAACCTGCATAGTTGGCAAAAAAATCAAGTTTTCACAGCCCGTTCGCGCCGAAGGTTTGCCGGATGCATGTCGCGCCCACTGGTCGTCGGCCAAGCGTTCAGTACGATCTCCTACGCGAGTTTGCCGACCTGCGAAAAGAGAACCGCCTGCCTCGGGAAGCGGGAGAATCGCATATGAGTAGAAGGAGCGAGGCTTGCGGAAAGGAGGATAAGAGATTCTGTAGGGGCTTTCTATTTTTTGAGGAGGCCTAATGTAGTCATTTATTGCGATTTTGCGGGAGGCGCGCGATCCGATCCAGTTGATCCCGGCGGAGTTGCCGAGCTCATCCCAGATTGCACCGAAGGTACCATCGCCCACCAGCCCATGGTGAACCGACACGGGCTTGCCGCCTTTACGGCCCGCGCCCCCATATCCCCAGACCATACCATCCTTGGTTTCGATCGTCGGCATACTCTTATGTCGCTCTATCGATAGGTTACAACACTAACAGCTTGCCACGGCGATCGGCCAGGATTTGGGCAGATGTTTCGAAAGCTGTTCTGTTGTTTTGAATGGTGAGTATTGTTGCTATCAGGCTACTCAGCTTGGCCTGGCCGCTCAACGCACAGACTTGCAACAAAGCGCAGCATCAATGATTGGAAATGACTGGATCCCCTCTCATTACCTCGAGCGTTGAAAGTGCCGTGCTTGGACCCACATCTCGATCCCTGCTGCAACCAGACGTGGCTACATCCAATTGCTTCCAATATGCTATCGGACAGGACCTTGAAGGTTTTGCCGCGCATATGGCAAAGCTCCACGAATCTGATTTAACTGAGGAAATTTGGTTATGGGGGTGCGCAAGCCACGGATGTCCGTGCGTTTCGACGAGCGGTTTGTGTAATCCTGGCAGGCCAGGCGCGCCGCCGTTCATGCGCCAGCGCAAGTCTTTCCACGCGCCATCTGTCCATGCCCTTGCACATTTCAGCCGTTTGCCGCCACGTCTCCATTGTGTCCGTTCCAGCTCCACATGAACGCCTCGGAGAAGCTGGAGGCGGTGGAAGCGGTCGTTCCGCCGCAGCTGCGCCGGGGTCGATCAAGGCGCCCGACGCGTTGACCGCCTCGCTCAGGTGGCCCTCGATCGCCACTGCCGGCTGAAGGAAATCGTGCCGCTCGAAGCCACGGGCGATGTCGCTGTTCTCTGTCTGCTACCCCGATCAGCGCGAAATGCCCGATCGGGCGAGCTTGCCGTCCGTTGCGGAGCCATGCTTCAATGTGAGACGACCAAAAAGCCCGACGCGCCTTGTTCGCAAACCACGACCGTCTCACCATCGCGCGACCTCCCAATGAATGAATCCGGAGTTTCGAAAATCCGCGCGAAAGAAGCCGAGAACAACCGTGCAACATCCAAACGCTTACCAAAAACTTCGGGAATGATCCCAGAAGGAACGCTGATCGAACGAGCGCGAGATTAGAGGACCGGCACTGCGGTGTGCCAAAGCCCTGTTCGGGGCTTGGCTTATGCAGTGCCTGGCCCGAGGCGAGACATCCGACGACACTGCTTTCGCCGAGTTGGCGGGATCATTGCAACGCGCTCCATCGCAACCGAGGACAAGAGCGATCCGTATTCGTGCTGAACGTTCGATCAGACCTAACGATTGAAGCGCAGGTAACAGCGACCGGCGTGACCTGGCTCGACCATCAGCTATTGGTGCGTGACAAACCTCCGTTGTCCGCGACAAATTCGGGGCCCGTTGTCGGAGCGAACGAACGCTGGTGGCCCGGGTCGGATGAAGAGAGCGGCTAACAGGTCAATGACCGAGACAGAATTAAACCGCAGATTGATCATGATTGACGGCCGTAGCGATTTCGTGTGTTGTGCCAATCTGAGGCGCGGTACCTCACCTGCGGCAAAGATGGCGAAGAAATCGGGATACTTAGCATGACGAAAGCTCGCGAATACGGCTACTGGGTCACAGTGTCCATCTTCGCCCTACTATGCCTCATTTTGATTGCCGACCGAAACTTGCAATTTGCGCCCGATGTCACAACTTCGAGACAAAGTGAGCCGGTTGAACAGATTGTCGACTACGACACGGGAGCGCATCGGCGAAACGGCATGGGAGACGGACCGCGGCGATTGTTTGGGGCTCTAGATGAGGTACCGCGTCGCTTCGCCGGTATGGAATCAACGATGCTGACCGGAGACCAGATCGAAGCGCTCCGACGTATTACACCTGCCGGCCAATATTTCATCTTGCGGGACCATATGGCTGCGCGCGGTTTGCAAACCGCAATCTTCAACGACGATTTCAATTCTTACGAAGCTCTGCTATCGCGTCATATTATTGATCGCCTACGATACGGAGTTCAACCCATTTCGCGTTGGTGGCACGCGAAGAAGAATTCCCAAGATTTCGACAAACTGACTTTGGTGGCGGAGATCGTACCCGATATCACGCCTCCCGTCGGTCCAGTAAAGATATTTTCAACTCGCCACGTGCAAGTCGGCCGGCATGCAATCGAGCTGGTGGCGTTTGCGTTTGCATTATCTGACAACTTTTACTTGTCAGCTTTGGCATCTTTTCCTGTTGCCGAAGAGTTCGAACAGCCTGCCATTTATCTTTCTTTTCCCGGTTGCGGCGAGTCGCTCGATCGGCGATCGACCCATGGCCAAATCCAAAACAGAATGGTGCAAGCAGCTTCATACGGCGTAATCGGCTTGCACGTCGAGCTGTTCTGCAACAACGGGTTTATGAACTCTCCAGAGAATTCCTTCGGGATTTTGAATTATGTATCTGCCTACGGGTTGCAATTCGGCGCCGATAATTTGCGGGAACTCGTCGCGCGTCGAAGCATGGAAGTTTTGAAAACTCAGTTTGGCGTCCAAAATGCGAAGGTCTACCCTACAGGACATTCGACGTCAGTCCCTACTGCAATAATGGCTGCAAAGGTCTTGCCCGAAGCTGGCGGTTTGGTTCTTGTTGCAGGTTCCAACAGCAGCCGAAATCCCTTAGCTTGTCCCGAGGCTGATGATGCTCGCAGCCAGGACCAATCACCCAATCTTCCTCTGGAACGCGCTGGCCATTTCATAACGACTGGTAGCCCATGGTCTTACTGGTATCCGGAAAATATTGTCTCTGGCAGGACAATTGAAAGTAGGACCCCAAAATTCCCACATTGCGCTCCTGATACGTTTGCACAATTAAAGCGTTTGTATATAATTGGTCTCGGTGACCCTACGTCAAGTTATGATGCGTTCGAGGCCTCGATCGAGTCGGAGATTGAAGTTGGTAAGCTTTATCGCGACAAGTCCGATCCGAGCGCATATTTTGTATTTGTTGACGGAAATCATAATCACGGACTCCCCCGATCTGAGATCGCTCTTGCCTGGATTAGGTCGATTCACGCCGGCGGTGGAATTTCACTTCGCGAAACTATCGGGGCATCGTTAAGCGATTTAGAGGCCAATCCGTTTATCGCGGCGGAAGATTTGTTCCCGGATTTCGCGGCTTGGCGTGAGACGGGTGTCCAATCGATGCAAGACTGGACCCAGTCCATGATCGCTGCGCACCCGCGCCGGCCGCGTAACACTGAAGCGGATGCCTTCAAGGCCGAAGTTCGGACGATGATGAATGTAGAATTCTGGGGGCAAGCGTCGGAGCTCGTAGGCTCCTATGTCTCAGAGATCGCGACCCTGTCTTGGCTAGACGAACGGTTTAAAGTCGAATTTGCGAAGATACCGATCAATTACATGATTGATGTCTCGGCGACTATCATTACACCTTTAGGTACCGCAGAGTCCGATCGACCGATTTTGTGGGGGAGCACGCGGTACGTGCTGCCGGACGAGCAAGAGTTGAAGGAACTGTTGTCGCAACGACGGCCGATCATCGTGTTCCAGTATCTTGGACACGGTCTGGCACGCGACAATGCGTTCGGAACTGGTGTCTTGATGCAGCGATTGGAGACGGCCTCACCGCTTCACGCGTTGGCCTATCTGACTGTCCAGCGCATACTCGATTTTCACCAATCTCGCCTCGACGACGGCCAAGTATTGCAGGCGTTGCTGTGCGCGGACGGAATTTCGGATGCAATCTACGCGCAAATCGCCGGCTCGCTTATCGATCGCGTTTCCACGGTCCACATCAAAAATGGAGTTCGATCGATCACCGAGTTTTTGAACGTGGACCCGCTGCCGACAAGTCCGTCGATACTCTATGCAGGGAACATATTTCATCGATTTGATTTGGAGGATTTTCGACGGCTTGCGTCGTCGACGAGTTTTATATTCGAAGAAAGTGCGTGGCAGCCGGATTGGGGTATCTTTTGACCCTATTGAAATTGATCTGCGTCGTTAGCAACGTAAATTATCTGAAAAGAAAATTTGGCCGATCCTCATCCAAGCTTGCGAAACTCGGGCTGTTACCACCGCAGTTTTCTTGTGCGGTGCTCTTCTCCCGGATTTTCGGCTAGTTGAACCTGGAAGGTCAAAATTCCGTACACCGAGCGCCAAGTCTCGGTCACGAGCAGCTGGGGTTCCCGCGGTCTCTCCCGCTGGCGGACCGGAGCCGTCGGCGGGTTCCAAGAGCTCGCTCGGTGTCCTGCGCCACAGCGCGCTGAGGCAGCTCATTGGCGATCGGCTGAACTCGGAGCCAGCGTTTGTCCGTTCTCCTCGCGGGAGTCCTCGCCGTTTCTATGGCCCGCGTTGCCGTCGCTCCTCACGTCGCCGTCGAGCAGTTTGGAACCGTAAGCACTGCTGTAACAGCAAACCAATATAATCGACCGATCGGCCGTACCCTCCTCTTTACGTTGCCACTGAATAGGGGCAAGGTTCCGCGGAGGAGTCAGCTTTGGCTGGCAATAGCTTGCCTGGTCATCATTGCCCGGGGTGAATAATTTATGAAAAATATCTTGTCTGAAGATCAGCTTGGGCGCTGAGCGAACGGGCAAGACGCCGGTCATCTTCTACCGCACCCTGTCCGGCACCGACGTGGTGCGAAACTGGCTGCGCGGGCTGAACGAGGGCGATCGCAATGCCATCGGCCAGGACGTCATACGGGTTCAGTATCGACAGCCCGTTGGAATGCCGCTTTGCTGCCCGATGGGCGATGGCCTCTGGGAAGTCCGGAGCAACCTTCCCAGCGGTCGGATTGCACCCGTGTTGTTCAGCAATCTGCGTTTCCGCTACGCCATCGACGGTGACTATCCACCCTGGCGGCCGTTGCGCGCCTTTTGCGACGGCAAGAAAGTCTAGATCGCGTTTCCGCGCGGAATCGGCCAAGGCGAAATGCCGCCGCCCTTCGTCATCGGCGCGGCGGGCGGGACGTCGGAACTCGTGAACTACCGCGTGCGCGGCAACCATATGATTGTGGACCGGCTGTTCGCTGCTGCCGAGCTGCGCCTCGGCGACGGCCGCTCCGAACGGCGCGTCCGCATCATGCGGATTGACCGGAGAGCGCTGTGGTGACTGGTCGGTCCGACGATCGTCCCCGCTGCAAACGCGACCTCGCGGCAGAGCTGCGCCTGCATCCCGAGCGCCCGGCCGTGATGCGGCTGTCGCGCAAGGTGATCATCGGGCTTGCGGCAATAGCGGCGTTAGCGGTTTCTGCGGCGCTGATCTGGGTGCTGACTCAAGAGCCGCGCAAGCCGGCCAGCAGCGGTGAGCTCTACAATACCGAAAGCAAACCGCCGCCTGATGCGCTTGCTGCCTTCCAGCGCGATTACGCTACGATCCCCAAGCCGAAACCACGATCGACTCCACGAGGTGTTCCGCCGCTAGGGCCACCACTCCCCGGCGATCTCGGCCGACCCATGCTGAGCGCCGGCGTGGCGCCACCTGGACCCTTTCCCTGGAGCCGATGCGGCCCGACAGAAGCTTGCACAAGAGCAAAAAGCTGCGCGCAAATGCAAGCTGTTTGTCAGTGTCAACACCCAGCAGCCGATCGCTTCGGTCGCACCGAGTACGACCTTTCCGAACAAAGATCTCTTCGCGTCGAGCAACCGTCCAGAGACCGAACGGCCCGACGCCGAGTGGGCCCAGAATATGCAGAATCGCAAGTCGACCTTCGTGAACACCGCGGTCGATCAAAAGACGGTAAGCCCCGATCGCCTCGCCGATCCGGCGTCCCGTTACATTTTTCAAGCCCGTGCCGTGATCCCGGCCGCCCTCATCACGGGGATACGGTCCGATCTGCCCGGCCAAGTCACAGCCCAAGTGACAGAGCACGTCGATGACAGCCCGACTGGCAACCATCTCCTGATCCCGTAAGGATCGAAGTTGATCGGCCGCTACGAAAGCCGATCGCCTTCGGCCAGGATCGCATTCTTCTCGTCTGGACCCGGCTGATCCTGCGAATGGCCGCTCCATCACTCTGGAGCGGAAGCCGGCATCGATCCGCAAGGCTTCGCCCAGCTCGAAGACGAAGTCGATCACCACTGGGGGCGGCTCGCAGCCGCCGCCGCGCTCTCGACACTGCTCGGCATCAGCGCCGAGCTCGGCGCGACCAACAGCGAAAACAACCTCCTGCAGGCACTCCGCCGCGGCGCGCCACGACCTCCAATCAAACCGGCCAGCAGGTCGTGCGAAGAAACCTCAACATCCAGCCCACACTCACCATCCGACCGGGTTTCCCAGTCCGCGTCATTGTTAACCGCGATCTCGTGCTCGCGCCATTTTCGCGGTAAATCAACGCCCCCAATTTTCCCGGCGCCGAGCATTTCACTGCGCACCGGAATAACGCAACAAAGACTATTTGGAGAGTACGATGGAAACGCTCAAACTAACCGCCCCAATTGACGACAAGCGCGTCAAGCTCACAATCGAGTTGCCAGCCCAAGTGCACGGCGATCTCATCACCTACGCCGACGTCCTCGGCCGCGAAACGAACCAAACCATTGAACCCGCCAAGCTCATCGCCCCAATGCTTGCACGATTCATGGCAACCGACCGCGTGTTCGCGAAGGCGCGGAGGGAACGTACCACAAACCCACGCCCGCGCTCCTAGCAGGCTGATGAAAACGATTTCGAAAGGTCGACGGACGAAATTGTTTCAAGGACCAAGCTCGAAGCGCACGGTTGAATCAAGACAACGCTCCTTAAGATTCGTTCATTGCTCTGCTTCAGAGACTTTCTGAGTTCTTCGGAGGTCTTTTGGAGTGGGTTGAGCGGATTCAGTTTGGCATTCTCGAATCGGCTGGATCTTTGATTCGTGATGCTGGCTGGAAAGGAGGTCGGCGGTCTGATCGACAAACCCTATTCGCTTGATTTGCGTGCGCGGGTTGTCGCGGCGGTTGTTCGGGACCGGTTGTCCCGACGACAAGCGGCGGTCGGGGTTGCGATCAGTCCGATCGCTGGGTTGAGCAAATCCGCCGGAGCGGGAGCGTCGTGCCCGGCAAGGTTACTGGCGCGGATCAATGAACAAGACTTCACCTTGCGCGAGCTGGTCGGCGAACTAGCGAAACGCGGCCTCAAGGTCAACTACCGACCGGTTTGAAACCTAATGCACCCAAAAACTGAACTTCAAAAGAACCGTGGTGGCTGGCGGACGCGATCGCTCTGACATTGCAGGCCGGCGGGTGCAGCGGATCATATACCAGGGCAGTACCTGAGCGTCTGGTTTTCATCGATGTGGTGCCTGGCTTGCTGAAACGTTCGCCCACGGCGACGTCTTGTTCAACGACCACCTGTCACAATCAAACCGCACGTGCAGTTAAGGCCGGAGAGAACGTCTTTGGCTAGCCGATAGCCGAATATCATTGCAACCCTAATCCATCGTTGCCAGCCAGCTGTTAAGCGGAGATTCGCCTTCTGTAAGAATAGGCGTAGCCGCTTACGGCGACTATCGCAGTAATGCCGCATCTGTATCACATGTTCATTATCGTATACTGGCGCGATTCCATGACCCGACTGCCGTGGAGCGGCCATTACGGAACGTTGACAAATACGCTGCCAACTTCGCGCGGCTTGCACCAAAAGATCGCCATGATGACAAGCTGGAGGCACCGTTCGCCGCATTGGTGAAGGCCAGTCAGGCAAATTGGCGATCGGAGTCCGGCATTCGTATCATCGTCCATTTCGCTGATCATGGTAATCGCGATTCTGAAATTCGTACGAGCAATAGGCTAAAGGTTGAGGAGCGTATCACCGTCAACGATGTTGTTGGTGCGCTAAGACAGAAACGAATAATCTACATACCGGTTTCAGTACTTGGGCGGCCGAAGGAGCATGGTCAAGAAGCGATCGAAGCGCGCGACGCATTCTTGCGGCAAGCACATAGGATTTTGACGGATCGTCTCTACGGCAGCATCGGGATCAGCGGCTTCGACGAGGACGCGATCCGGGAGCGGGACATCGAGGTAGCGACGCCGGAGAAGCTCGAGTTCGCGCTGCGCAATGATCCATCGCCCCTCGATGACGTTGGTCTCCTCGTATTCGACCAAGGCCACATGATCGGTCTCAATGAGTGTGACGTGCGCTATGAGGCGCAGATTCAGCGGCTTCTTCGCCGTGCGGACGCGCACCAGCAGCGGATTGTTTGCCTTTCCGCGATTTTGCCCGATGGCGACCAGCTCGATGATTTCGCCGCAAGGCTGCGCCGGGATCACGCTGGTGGCCTGATCAGGAATGACTGGCGTCCGACCCGGCTACGAATCGGCGAGGTGGTGTGGCCGGCGGCTCGGGTTGCCGTATACCTGGGTCATTGAGGGAGATATCAGAGGCCGCTTCGATAACATCAACCACCATCACCTGATGGATCGTATACGCGCTCGCGTTGCCGATCGACGGGTGACGCGGTTGATCGGGCGCTTCCTGAAAGCCGGCGTGTTGGCGGAGAACCAGTTCCTGCGTACGGAACACGGCACCCCTCAAGGCGGGATCATCTCACCTAATCGGCAGGCTGAGCGGCCGACGCAAGACGCCAGCCCGCGGCGCGGCGGCGTTCTTTCCAAAAGGCGGCGTAGCGGCCGTTCATCTTCAGCAGGTCTTCGTTCGAGCCCCGTTCTTGGATGCGGCCCTCGCCGAGGACAAGGATCTGATCGGCCATGCACACGGTCTGCAGCCGATGGGCAACCACCACCAAGGTCTTGTCCCGTGTGAGCGCCCGCAAGCCGTCCTGCACGGCAGCCTCGTTCATCGGGTCGAGGGCGGACGTGGCTTCGTCGAGCAGCACGATAGGCGCATCCTTCAAAATAGCACGGGCGATGGAGACGCGCTGGCGTTCGCCGCCGGACAGGATCGAGCCCCCCTCCCCGACGCGGGCGTTGAGCTCGTTCGGGAGCCGCGCGGCAATCTCGTCAACCCGGGCAAGGCGCGCAGCCTCGCGGACCTCGTCGTCGGAAGCGCCGGGCCGGCCGAGGCGAATATTCTCGGCGATTGAGCCATCGAAGAGATAGACGTCCTGGAAGACCACGGCGATCCGCGCCATGAGGTCTTCGGTCGTCATGTCGCGGACATCGACGCCGCCGATGCGCACCGCGCCGGCATCGACGTCCCAGAAACGCGCGATCAAGCGCAGAATAGTGGTCTTGCCCGAACCAGAAGTGCCGACGATGGCGGTCATCGCCCGTTTAGGTGCGGTGAAGCTGACCTCCTGAAGAAGCGGCGTATCGTCATAGGCAAACCGCACTTGATCAAAGATGATGTCGTCGCCCTCAGGGCGCTTGGCCGCGGCTGGTTCCGCCAGCGGCTTGGTCGCGAGCAGCGCGTCCATGCGGCCCAGGCTGTTGCGGGCGATGCGCAACGCGGCTCCAAGATCGGCCGCGCCGATCAGCGGTTCGACATAGCGTGCCGCCAGCACGAGCAGGGCGACCAGCTCAGCCGCGTCGATCTCGCCGCCCAGAGCGAGACTGGTCCCGAAAAGAAGGATCACGGTGAAGGCGAGTTGGAGCGTGAACACAAAGCTCACCAGCCCCCACACGACGGTCGTCAGTTGCCGGTGTCCGGCCGCGTGCTGATCGGCGAGCGCCGCATCGAGCTTGCCGAGGCTCGCCTCGCGCTTGCCGAAGGCGCGCAACACGGCTTGCGCCTGCGCGAACTCGACGATGCGTCCGGCGGCCTCGGCGGCCGCAGCATCGACGCGCACATCGGTGCGCTGGACGAGATTCCCGGTCCAGCGAAAGGCGAGTGCGGCGATCGGCGCGGTGATGAGCGCCGCCAGCGCCAGGCGCCAGTCGAACAGGAACATCAAAAGGACGACCGTTGCAGGGGTCACCACCGCCGTGATCACCGGGCGCAGGAGATGCGCGGGCACGCCCATCACGTCGATCACGCCCTGGCTTGTCAGGCGCCCGATCTGCCCGACGCGCTCGGCCCCGAACCAGCCCAGCGGCAGGCGGGCGATGTGATCGCCGAGCCGCGTGAAAAGAACACCGGCCAACCCAATGGCGGCGCGATAACCGGCAAGCTGCGTGCGGTAGCGCACGAGCGCGTAGACGAGCAGCACGCCGGCCATGGCGCCGAGCCAGCTCCAGGCGGCATCCGTTTCGCCCTCGAACAGCACGCGCAGGAGCGGCACCAGCAGGACGAAGCCGATGCCCATGAGAACGGCTTCCATCACGAGACCGAGAAGATTGCGACGCAGGGGGCCACGCCCTTCTTCGCCCGCAACGCTGAGCAGCGCCCCGATCACTGCGCCGCCTCCGCTCGGGCGCCAAGTGCGGATTCGCTCGCCGTCCAGAGCTTCGCGTACAGGCCGCCAGCGGCCAGCAAATCGTCATGCCGGCCGCGCTCGACGATGCGGCCCTCATCCATGACGCAGATCTGGTCGGCGCCGGTGATGGTGTGCAGGCGATGGGCGATGACCAACAGCGTTCGCCCGGCGATGAGATTGGAGAGCGCATCCTGGATCGCGGCCTCCGAATCGGGGTCGGCGAAGGCGGTGGCCTCGTCCAGAACCAGGACCGGCGCATCGGCGAGCAGCGCGCGGGCAATGGAAACGCGCTGCGCCTCGCCGCCCGACAGACGCGCATCGTCTTCGGCAACGGAATCATAGCCGCGCGGCAAAGTGAGAATGCGCTCGTGAATCTGCGCGGCGCGTGCGGCGGCTTCGATCTCTTGCCGCGATGCATCCGGCCGGCCAAGGGCGATGTTCTCCGCGATCGAGGCGCGCAAGAGCTGGACATGCTGGAAAACGAAGCCGACTTGGGCGTAGAGCTGTTCCGGTACCGTCTCGCGCACATCGAGGCCGCCGATGGTGATCCGTCCCGCCTTGACGTCCCAGAAGCGTGGCAGGAGGCGGGCGAGCGTCGACTTGCCGGACCCCGACGGACCAACGAGCGCGGTCACCGTCCCCGGTTCCAGCGTGAGATCGATGTCCTTCAGAACCTCCGTCTCGCCGTCATAGGAGAAGCCGACCTTCTCGAAGACGACAACGCCTCCCTGCGGCGCCTTGGGCGCGGCCGGCTCCGGCAGGGTGGTTGCATCGAGCAGCCCTACGATCCGGCGTGCCGCTTGGCTAGCGAGCATCATCTCGTTTTGGGCGTAGGAAAGCGTCAGGATCGGCGCGGTCAGACCCGGTGCGAGCACGACGAAGGCGAGGAGATCGACGGGCGCCGCCAGCCCGGCCGAGACCAGGAGCAGCCCGGCCGCGAGCACAATGACCAGGGAAAAGAGCGGCGAGAGCACGATCTCCGAAGCAGCGGCCGTCACGAGCATGCCGCGTACCCACTCCCAGAAAAACGTCACGCAGGCCTTCGTGCGCTCGAGAAAGCGGCCATACGCCTTGCGCGCCTGGCCGAAAGTCTTGATGACGGCGATCCCCTGAACGAACTCGACCGCCGCGGCGTTCACGTCGCCGAGCGCGGCGTTGTAGGCAGCCATCTTCTCGCCATAGCCTCGGAACTGGAGCGCATAGAGCGCCATGCCACAAACGAGCGGGACGGCAGCAGCGAGCGCGAGGCGCCAGTCGACCCAGAGAAGATAGCCAAAGGCGATAACCGGCGTGACAATGGCCGACGTCAAATTCGTGTAGGAATGACCAACCAGGTGGTGAAGCACCGTGATGTCATCTTGCAGCGCTTTCTTCACCAACCCGGCGCTGCGTGCATCAAACCAGCCGAGCGGCAGGCGGGAAAGCCTGGTCGCCATCTTCCGGCGGAGGTCGAGCTGCAGGTCAAGATCGGCGAAATGTGTGAGCCCGCCGGCAGCCATCAGGCAGACGAGCCGCACCGCGAGCGCGGCGACGGCGAGGCCCACGATCCACCAGGCATGGCCCTGATCGACCGGACCGTCGGCAAGCAGAACCCGGCCGAGCTCCGCGACAGCGATGAACGGCGCAACGCCCGCCGCCGCACCGATGGCCTGGATGACGCATGCCAACCAGAGGCGGCCCCTAACGGGCGCAAGCAGCCTTCCCATCGGGGACGTTTTCGTGTCGCCTGAGCCGGCCGCCATCTCACAACCGCCTGTCTCGCACCACGGCACGGGCGTCGACCATCGATCCGGCGTTTACGAAGAAGGTCGCAACGAATTTCATGAACAACTTAACCTGGAACCGAACTCTTGCACTCAACGTCGCGGCACGGCTGACCCGGAATGCCGAAGAAACATCTCCCCTCCGGCGCAACGCCGAACAGAAAGGCCGTTTAGCTTTCTTCGAGCAGAATGTCAGCAATGGCGTAAACCGCTTAGCGGTGGGTGTCCAGTCCGCGCGCAGTTTTACGAGGTTAAAGTTGTCTAAGGTTAGTTTGTTTTTAGGATCGCTGCCGGCCAGATTGGCAAAATGGCAGGTTCGGAAATCAACACGGCCGCCGCCGTCGCGATCAATCCAAGCGATATGAGATTGGCAATGCCGGCAAGAACCGAAAGCGATACGCCAGCGATGCGGCACCAACGCTTGGGCTCGTCTCATTGTGTTGGTACCGCATCCCAAAGTAACGGATTAGCTAGTGTGCCTTACCTGACGGTCCGGGATCGGACCGTCAGAGAAGGAAACACTAGGCGACAGGTGCGAGGATCGACCATGACCGCAACGCTTGTGGCTCAGCGGGCGGCGTGCTCATCGCGCTTCGACAAGCGGCTCAGCCGTTTGGACTTGCCCGCGAAAACCAAGCGTCAAGACGAGTCCCAGGATGCCGAAGACGGTGGCCACAGCCAGCACCCCCAAATACCCCATCGAAGCCGCCAGCACTGAACCAACCGTCATGGCTGCAATGGCCGCAAACTGGTAGACGCTGTATTGAAGCGTGAAATCGGTCGCGGCGCTCTCCGCAGCAGCCCGGTCCATCATCAGAGTCGACATGGCGGCGGCAAGCGGACTGTAGAAAAGAAAGTAGCCGATCACGGCAACAGACGCGCCCGGCCCCGAAGCCCAGCCCAATGCCAGTGTCGTGACCGCCAACACGCCCGCAATCTGCACGAACGCTGTTGCTACCAGCGCCCGCGAACGGGGGATGCGGCAAATCAGCAAGCCGGCGGCCAATGCCGCGCCAACTCCCGCGACCGAGCCGAGTACATTTATGTTCAGCCCGATCTGTCCCGGACCCCAGCCGGCATCAACCAGCAACGGCGTGAGCATCGCATAGGCCATGCCGCCTGCAACCGGCATCAGGATCAGCATCACCAGCCAATAGCCATTGCCTTCCTGCCACCAGAATCCGGCCAAGCGGCGGTAGAGCCGGATGGCCGGCACCGCTGTGCCTTTCCATTGCGGTTCAGCAAAGAAGACCAACTGAACCAACGGGACAGCCGTGATGATCGACATGGCGACCATGCAGCCGCGCCAGCCAATCAGCGGGTAGGCCATCAGCATCACGCCACCGCCGACCAGGTTGCCGACCATGCCTCCGGCCACCTGCAGACCGTTTGCCAAACCGCGCTGGTCTTCAGGCAACAGGCGGCGGACAAGCCCGTCCACGGCGACATCCTGGGTCGATGATGCGAGAGAAACCACCATGCACAGCAGGTAGACGGTTCCGAAGTCCTCGGTCACGTCGAACTGCCCGATCAGCAAAAGCACGGCGATGAGGATGGACTGGGTCACCAGCAGCCAACCCCGGTAGTGCCCCAACCAGCCAAGCCTTAGCCGATCCACCACAGGTGCCCAGAGCATCTTCAGGGGCCAGATCAGACCGAGCATGTAAACCAGCCCGATCGTATCAAGCGAAGCTCCGCCGCTGCGCAGGATGGCAACAAGGGCGACCACGAAGAACATCAGCGCCAGTGCCTGCGTGGCGTACAGGCTGGCAATCAACAGCCACGTCGATCGCTTGATTATCGGCATTGCCACTTCAGAATGTGGAGTTGAATCCCATCCCGAAGGTGCGCCCTCGCGCCGGCGCGCCATAGGTCACATTGTTGGCGCCGCCCGAGAATCCATACAGATCGTAGTGCTCATCCAGCAGGTTCCGACCCCAGAGATAGAACTCCGCATTGTTGTTTGAGATGCCCAGATTCACGCCAATGTCGTGGTAGGCATCCAGATAGAAGCTGTTCTGCACATCGGCCGGCCGGTCGCCGGCATAGGTGTAGTCGAGACGCGCATTCAATTTCGGAGCGGTCAGGAACGCGTTGGCCGGAAGATCGGTTTCGTAGAGAAGCGACAACTTGGCCGACCACTCCGGGACGTCGGGAACGCTGTTGCCGGCGCTTACCGGTCCGAAGCCGGTGTTCCCATCGCTCTCAATCGTCGCCTTGATGTAGCTGAGCAGGCCTGCCAGTGCGAGTTGGTCATTCAACTGCACGCTGAGTTCCAGCTCTCCGCCGAGGCTGCGGGTGTCGACATTGAGCATCTCAGAGGAAACACCGTCACTGTCGATAAGGTAGTTGTCCTCGACATCGACCAGAAATACCGCGCCGTTGACCCGCAGCCGGTCGTTCATCAGCCTGGATTTGAACCCCAGCTCACCTGCATAAATCGTTCCGGCCTCGTAGCGCGCATCACCGACAGCCTCGGCATAATCCTGGAAACCTGCAGGGTTATAGCCGCGCGACGCCGTTGCGAAGATGTTGGTGTGCGGCGTGACGTCATAGCTCAGCCCCAGTCGTCCGGTGGCGAAGCTCTCGCTCAATTCGTCGCTGTCCGGCGTGCTCACGCCGCGCGACGTGTAAGTGGCGTCGTAGGTCCTCTTTTCCCAGGTTTGGCGCAGCCCCGCAATTGCCTTCAGTTGCTCCGCAACCGGAACCGTGACCTCGCCGTAGATGCCATATTGCTCCCTGGTGAAATCCCTGAACTGGCCAAATCCCGGATATACACTGAAGTTGGCTCCCCCTTGGCGCGGATGATTGAACGTGCGGTCCGAATGGAGGGCGCTCAGGCCCGCAACCCAGGAAATATTGGAATCGGGCAGCGACGACAGGCGCAGGTCCTGCGTAAAGACGCGCTCATCCGATTCCTGATCCCTGAAGAACTCAGAGGGCGATCCAAACACGGCATTACTAATAAGGCGGTCGAAGAAGACCGGCGCTATGTAATACATGTCCGTATAGGCCGTTATTGACGTCAGTTGGCTGTTTGCAAACTGGTGGGTGATGTTGACTGCATATTTGTCCAGCGTTTTTTCCGAATAGTCGTATATTCCTGGCGTGGCATCGACCAGAGGCTCGTCGTTATAGGGGCGAAGAACAATGTTCTCACCCATGTGCCGACCGCTATGGTGCTCACCCGAAAACAGGACGGATGTCTGCGGACCGACATCCCAGTTCAAGCTGGCCCGAACGCCCAGGTGGTCGGGTTCCGAAAGCGGAGCGCCGGTCTGCAGATTCGTGATCGGATAGTCGTAGCCCGAAATCTGAAGCGCGAGGCGGCCGCTCAGTTGACTGGTCAGCGGGCCACCCACGGCAGCAGAACCCGAACGCTGGCCCTCTTCGCCGATTTCACCCCTGACATAGCCTTCGACATGGCGCGTTGGCTTGCCGGTTACGACATTGATCGCACCGGCAGCACCCAGTCCGCCAAACGTCGTGCCCTGCGGTCCCTTGAGAACCTCGATATACTCGACATCAAGGTTGCCCAGGGAAAGGTGACGGCTGGTGAGCGGACTGCCATCCAGGTTCACCGAGACAAACGCATCGTCCATGCTCATGGGATAGAGCGCGCCGACGCCGCGCACGTAAATCGAGGATATGTTTGCACCACCGGACGTATTCACGTTCACGCCGGGTGTGCCGCGCAGCACTTCCTCGCCGCTCGTGAAGCCCTTTTTTTCAATTTCCTCAGCGCCAACAACCGTGACAGCGGCAGGAACATCTTCCGCCGTGCCGTCCAGCAACAATAACTCGCGCAGTAGCGTCCATCCCGGCAAAGAACCTTGCGATGCGCCGTCCTGCGCACTGGCGGCGGCAGGTATAGCGCCGATGAGCACGGCCAGAGCCAACGGGCGATACGTGGCCAACGGCGATTTCCTGCTCGTTCCCACAGGGCGGGCGAGGGATGCTGACCGGCGATACATAGCTGCCACCTTATGTTTGTATTTAATAACTCCAGTAATCCTGGAATAATTCCAGTAATCCTGGAGCACGGTTGCGAACCCGGTGGCGCTATTATACCTATGGATTTGGGGCTAGCTTCCCGTGTACGGTCAATTGCATGCCGGATGCGGTCGTTGGGGTCAGTGGTTCTACAGGTCTGTAGATTTATGTCCGGGGCACATGAATTCGTTTCTTCGGAAACCGGAGCGCTGCAATCTTCTAAAATTATGGAAGATACATCACAACTGACATCGATTATTCCTGTCAGTAATAACAATATTTGCAAAGTAAATTCTACAACACTACAAGACGGAATCGAGGTCACGCACTGGTTTGCCCGTTTTGAAAAGCCGGTGAAGTTTCCAGTGCACGATGACAATGGCCGCGTGTGCTTCAGCTTCACCAGCCAGCTCGAAGGAAGCGCCCTGTGTGTGTTGGACCAGGGCGGCGATGCCTATCGATTGGAGGAGAATACTGCCTGCATACATTATGGGCCCGGTCGATTGGGCAACTACCAGCAGCATGGCATTGCCCGGAACCTGACCATCACGGTGGACCGTGAGCTGTTGTCGGGCTGGCCCTGGAACACCGACTCCGCGCTAAACCGGATTCTGGAGTCCGGCGGTTATCTGCAGGGATATCGCGGTGGTGAGCTCTTGGCGACGGCCCAACTGCTAAGCCGGGAATTGCCTCTTGACGGCGAGATCGTGCGCCATCCGCTGTGGCTGCATGGACAGGCGCTCGCTTTGGTCGGCCTTATGCTCGAAGCCGGCGAACCGACCAATGGCGGCAGGAGGCGCCCGAACGAAGCCAAAAGCCTGCACGCGGCCCGCGACCGGCTTCTGGCGGATCTCAGCTGCGCGCCCAATCTGGTGGAGCTGGTGAAAGAGACCGGTCTGAGCGTCTCGACACTGACGCGTGGTTTCCGCAAGCTGTTCGGCAACAGTCCCTATGGGCTTTTCCAGCAGGAGCGGATGCGCGTTGCGCGGCTGCGCCTGCTTGCAGGCGATGTTTCAGTCACAAGCGTCGCAATTGACCTTGGCTACACGAATGTCGGCCATTTCAGCACCGCATTCCGGAAAGAGTTCGGCGTGCTGCCCAGCGAAATCGGCCGCATTGGCGCGGCGAGATACGATTGATCAGATCCCAGAGCCGCAGGCGCTGGCGCCGCGACTGATGTGCGCGAACAGCCTGCTCAGTCGCTCAAGCTGCAACACCTGCACACCGGCTCTCGACGAATGTGCCCGCAAGAAGCTCGACGTCGAGCGTTTCGCCGCACCAGATCCGTCGGTGCCAAATCGAACGAGCATCGAGCAAAAACGATTTTGGTCCGGCCGGAGTTCAGGATCGCCGACTACAGCCGCGGCCCGACGGTGATCGGCGGCCTTCTTCATCGCATCATCTTGCTTGAAAAGTCTGGCGGCTTTTCACCATCTCGCTCCAGCGACACGTGGTCGACGATGGGCTTCAGCGCGGTAGATGCTGACGAACCCGCTCGGCGAAGCGCAATAAGGGCCGCACAAGCGGATAGGTCCAACGCTTCTCTACGAGCAGATCGTGAAGGACCAGCACATCGATATCGGTGCCAAGGAAGCACTTCATCGCATGCACCGGCGTTTCGACGATAGGTTCACCGCGAATATTAAAAGACGTATTGATCAGGACCGGAACGCCGGTCCGCTGCTCGAAGGCTTTGATCAGGGCGTAAAACGCAGGATTGGTCTCGCGGTCGACGGTCTGAACGCGCGCAGAGCCGTCGACATGCGTGACGGCGGGTATGCGATCCCGCCACTGCGGGCGCACATTCGTCGAAAGCAACATGAAGGGCGAAGTAAGGTTGCCTTCGAAGACGTCATCGCTGCGCTCCGCCAGCACGGCCGGGGCGAACGGACGAAAGCTCTGCCGGTGCTTCACCCTTGCGTTGAGGCGATCCTTCATTTCGGGATCGCGTGGGTCCGCAAGGATGCTCCGGTTGCCAAGCGCCCGCGGCCCGAATTCGGAACCGCCTTGGAACCAGCCGACGATTTTACCGGCTGCAAGGTGCTCCGCCGTCGCCGTAGCGATGTCGGAACGCTGCTTATGGTGTGTGACGGCACGGGCCAATGGGGGTCCGAGCGCGCCGTTCGTTTCCTCGCGGCCATAGCTGCGCCCGAGATGGGCGTGG
The DNA here is from genome assembly GCA_028282095.1 of Xanthobacteraceae bacterium. Classification (GTDB taxonomy): domain Bacteria; phylum Pseudomonadota; class Alphaproteobacteria; order Rhizobiales; family Xanthobacteraceae; genus Rhodoplanes. Next base: position 22,534 of record JANQIP010000113.1, read on the forward strand.
CGCATGGTATGACGTCGCGACTGGCGACGTAGCGCGAGCTGGCCGTAATAGGCGCAGCCAATGGCAATGCCATCATCGCCCGCGGCCGGTTGAATCCAAACATTCTCGAATGGTCCCTCGCGCACGATACGGCCGTTTGCGACGCAATTGAGGGCTACCCCGCCGGCGATACAGAGGTTCTTTGCGCCGGTAATCTCGTGTAACCAACGCGCCCGCTCAAGCAGCACATGCTCGGTATCGTCCTGCATTTGCCGGGCGAGATCCTGCCAGCCTAGGCGCGCAGCGCTCTGCTCCCAGTTTCCATCGCTATCGCCGAGCCACGGACTGTTCCGTTCCGCCGTCCACTCCGCGATATCGAGTTGCCCGTTCTTGAGCTGCACCAAGGGTGCCATGGTGTTGGGGCGACCATAGGCCGAGAGTCCCATGACCTCGCCACACTTGTTCCAGTCGCCGAAGATATAGCGCGAGACGCGGCTGTACAGAGCGCCGAGGCCCGGCATCATGAAGAACTCGTCGCTGAGAAAGCCAGGCGTCGGCTCCATCCAGACCTTTTTAATCGTTTCGATATCCGAGCCTTGGAAGCGATAGTAACTCTCCGACTCGCGCGCCAAAGGGTGGGCATTGTCTTCCGGTGGAATCGGTTCCGACACATCGGCGCGGTAGCTGCCTACGCCGTCGACCACCATGATGACACCATCATCGAAGGGCGAGACAGCAAAAGCGCTGTAAGCATGGGCAAGGTGATGGGATATGTCGAAAACGCGATTCGAGTTGGACAGATAGAGCGGGTGCTCGGCGGCGATGGCGCGTTCGGTTCTGTCCAGATATGACCGCCAATCGCGATAGGCCAAGCGTTGCTCGAGCTTATCGACCGACATCACATAGGAGTTACGGACGATGATCTGGACGTCGTCGAGATTGATTCCGCCGGCATCCAAGCAATAATCGACGACGTCGCCATAGAAGCCGGTGTCATGCTTATAGCGGGTCAAGCGCTCCTTGCTGATGGCGACAATGATACCGCCATTGCGCAACAGGCAGGCGCTCACGTCGTGATCGTAAGCATTTATCCCCAAAATGTAGAGATCGTCGCTGCTCATGCTTAAAGGTCTTCGTGCGTTCTTCCTGTTGACTTCGGTAACTTCAGTTTCATTTTTATGTTGTCTGACTGAGCGTGGATAAGCACTTTCGCTTGCGCGACGGACGACACGTCGCAATGATTCGCCAAGCATTTAGCAGGAGGAAGCGTCGTCGTGAAACTGGTTAGGCCCCATGCAAAGCCGACTGCCGCTCCAAAGAGCCGCGTTGGCTTTCGTACCCTAATATTCGCTACCTTTGCGGCGTTATTTGGGGTTTCACCGGCCGCTCAGGCCCAGGACCGTGGTCGAGGGACCGAGCGCGGCAGGGAATATGAGACCGAGCGCGGCGAAGAAAGAGGCCGATGGCTCCGCGACATAGAGCGCGGGCGCGAGCGCAGCACCGGCCATGATGTCGATGCCGGCGGCAAGGAGTCTGACAAGGACAAAGACGAGTAACCGCCTACCCCTCTGCGAACCGGTCGCTGGCGCGCAGTTTACGCCACAGATGTGTGCTCTACGATGTCGCGCAGGCCCGCTGAAACGTTCATACGCACAACGGTATGATCAAGAGGACCCGGATTCTCCTTGCCGCTTTGTGTTTCGGCATGCTTGCCGGACTGCATATCGAATTCGTCCCTTTCGCCCCACAGCCGGCGAAAGCCGACCCAGTGGGTGCGCCGGGCGCCGAACATAAGCGTTTGAACGCGCTGATCGGCGAATGGACCACGGATATCAAAACCTGGAAGACCCATGATGGCGAGCCTATCGCGCTCAAAGGGACCGCGACGCGCCGATGGGTTCTCGACGGCCGCTTTGTCGAAGAGCGCGCCGAGAACGAAACCTCTCGAGCCGGCCGTTTCCGCAGCACCACCTATCTCGGCTATAATCGCCGAACCAAGCTCTATCAGCGGTTCTGGATTACCAACACCTCGACCGGCATGTTCACCGAGCGCGGTCGGTACGACCCCGATGCCAATCACATTCAGACTGAAGGCTCAGAGGTCAACCCAATCTCGGGCGCCGTCATTCTGACGACGTCGGTGTTGAAAATCGACTCGCCAAGCAGGCACGTGTTCACGGCATACGCCACGGGTGCCAACGGCGTTCGGTGGAAGCAGCTTGAGATCGTTTACAGCAAGAAATGACGCCTTGAGCGATCGCTTGACCGACACGGCACCAGCACGGCGCGACAGCGGGCTTTGGAGCAGGCTCGCCTATGCGGTCTACCTCGTTGTCGCCGTCCTCTTGCTGCTCGAGCTCTCGTTTCGCGGATATTTCGCGCTACAGATCGGACCGCGCGTCCTCGCCTATGGAACGCCGTGGTACAGGAATGACTTCGGCGAGCACCGCATGAAGCAGCTCAAGGAGCAATATAGCCGGGAGCTCGTCGTCTGGAACGAGAACGAGCGCGAACTGGCCACTGTGTCCGAGCACGATGACGCCAAGGGCGGTTATCTGAAGTTCTTCCCGAACGAGACGAAGTTCTTCAAGGATATCGACAGCGGCGAAGTCGTCCCGGTCACGATCAACAGCCACGGTTTCCGCGGCCGAGAGTTTTCAATTGAGAAGCCCGATGGAGTCCTTCGCGTCTTGACGCTCGGCGCATCGTCCACCTTCGGCTTCTACAGCCGGGATGAGGAAACCTATCCTTACCTGTTGGAACAGCGGTTGAATGCACGCTGTCACGGTTCCCGGCGCTTCGAAGTCATCAACTTCGCAATACCTCATGCCCGCGCAGAGGAAATCCGCGCGATGTTGGTGGCCGAGGGGATCGCGCTCGATCCCGACATCATCACATTCTACGAAGGCCGCAACGACAGCAATCGGATTCATCCGATGGACTTTCGCCAATCCACTCAAGGCGTCCACTCGTCTTTGGGATTGCTCCTTGATGTGTGGCATGCAGCGACGCAAACCTTTGTCCTCGCGAGGTTCCTTGACGAACTAACAAAGACGGGAGGGCAGGTCTCGGCTGGCGAAGCGCTCGAGTCTTTGCGCAATGTCAGCGGGCGAGCAAGCCGGGCTTTCATCATGGATTTGGAGGAGATTCGAAGACTGGCAGACCGCCGAAACATCCTGTTTGTCGTTGCGAACCAGCAGGCAAATTCCCGATCCTGGTTCGGAATCCCTCAGGCCGAGCGACAAAGCATGAAGGGTGTGACCTATGACGACGAGGTGTCGGCGGTTGAACGCATCCTTGAACGGGGCGAACCGATATCGGGCTATGAGTTCAACTTCCTGGTCCATTCCAGGCTTATGCGCGACCTTGAGGCTTGGGCGCGTGACAAAAAAGTGCCATTCGTTGATATCATCGGCATCCTCGATCAAGAACGGCACCATCTGGTCAGCTGGGTCCATTTGGATGCCTATGCCAACGGCAAGATCGCAGACGCGTTGGCTGCCGAGATCATCCGGCTGCGTTGTTCTGGCTAGCGTTTCCTTCTCTGACGGTCCGACCGCGGACCATCAGCCCGAAACACTAGAGCGAGGTCCATTCAGGTTGAATCGATCGCACCCTATTTCTCTTTGTTTTGCCGCATGATCTTGTTCGAAAAGTCTGCAACCTTTCGGGATCATGCACTAATAGGTTTCCCCTATTCGGCGTGGTGCGTTCGCTCACCGCGCACACTATTCCAGCTCACCCGACGCAAGTCGTGCAACAAGCTATGCGGCGCGCACACGCTGCATGAAGCGCGAGACCTGCCTCGCCAGCAGTTCCGACTGACGGGTCAGGCCTTCCGACGCGGATAGGACATTGGCTGCGCTCTCGCCGGTTTTGACCGAGGCTGCCTTCACGCCGGCGATCGACACTGTCACATCCTGCGTGCCGGTCGAAGCCCCCTGGGTATTGCGGCTGATCTCGTTCGCCGCCGTGTTCTGCTCTTCGATCGCGGCGGCAACCGAGGTTGAAATCTCTCGTATCCGCTCGATCTTTGTGTTGATACCGGCAATGACAGCGACGGCATGGCCGGTCTGGTCCTGCACGTCCTTGATCTGGGTGGCTATCTCTTCCGTCGCCTTGGCGGTCTGGTTGGCCAGGCTCTTGACCTCCGAGGCGACGACGGCAAAGCCTTTGCCGGCTTCTCCGGCACGCGCCGCTTCGATCGTGGCGTTGAGCGCCAGTAGATTGGTCTGCTCGGCGATGGAGGTGATCAGATTGACCACACTGCCGATCGCCTCGACCTTGTCGGCAAGTCCCTTAATCTGGGTGTCGCTGTCAGATGCTGCGGTCACAGCTTCGTCGGCGGCACCAGTCTGCGTGCTCATCTGGCGGCTGATCTCGGCGATGGAGCTGCCGAGCTCCTCTGCAGCGGCAGCGACCGTCTGGACATTGCCGGCGGCCTCCTCGGCGGCGGATGAAACGGTCGTCGCCTGGCCGCTGGTCTCTTCCGCGATCGTGGACATCGACCGAGAGGTGGACTGCATCTCTGTCGCCGCAGACGAGACGGACTGCACGATTTCTCCGATCTCCGACTCAAACTCGTCGGCCAGCGTGTGCATGGCGGCCCGTTTCTCAGCTTCCGCGCGTTGCTCGGCCTCTTTCTGCTGCTGCTCCAACGCTGTCTTCTCGACGGCGTTGACACGGAAGACCTCGACGGCCCGCGCCATCTCGCCGATTTCGTCGCCGCGCTCTCGATAGGGGACGCCGACGTCGCTATCTTTCGCAGAAAGCCGCTGCATGACCTCGCAAAGCACCGGGATCGGCCGCAGCATGATTCGATAGGCCACGAGCGCCACGACCAGGCAGATCGCCGTCGCCACCAGCACAACGAGCCCCAGCGTGCGGATGATTCCCCACAGGATCGCCTCCAGCCTTTCCTTCTGCACACCGGCATAAAGGATCCCGAGCACATCGCCCGTCGGCGAGAAGATCGGCTCGTAGATCGTGTAGTAAGGGGTTCCCAGGATCACGGCTTCGCCCAGAAAAGTCTCACCCCGCTGAATCACCGGATAGACGGCGCCGTTTTGGCCAAGCGGCGTGCCGATCGCCCGCGCCCCGTCCGGCTTGATGATGTTCGTTGTCCGCCGCCAGTAGTCGCGCGTTTCGGGATCCCAGGCGAAAACCGTCGCGGTTTCTCCGGTCATAAGACCGATCCGATCGATCAGGTCGTGATCCTTGAAATCGGACAGGGCCGCGATCTCAAGTCTTTCAACGGCTTTGTCGGGGCCGAACTGCACACGAAACCCCGGATAGCGATCGGCAAGCGTCATCGCCGCTATGCGCAGGCTTGACATCTGGCGGTCGATCGCCTGCTGCTCGATCCAGCCGCCTACTTGGTTGATCGATGCGTAGGCCAGGGCCGCAGCAAATGCGAGAACGATCACTACGGTCAGCAAACTTGCCTTGGTGGTCAGGCCAAGTTTTGCAATACTGCTGTGCAACATAACCTTCTCCTTTGGCGTTTCCTCCGATTTTTTTGTTCGCGGGTTTTCTCCAAAGATAATGGACATTCCGTTAATGCTTTGGCCTTTTTCGATCTAAGGAACAAATGATACTTGCGCAACGGATGAGTTCGATGACGGTTTATACCGTAGCTTGACGCCTTTACTCCTTCCGCCACAAGATTTTCGAATAAGAAAATAGCCGTGAAATCCGGCTCTCCATTGAGAGGATCGAAGGAATTATAATTATCCAAAGAACGTTTGGCGGCTCTTTCCCCAGAGGAATCCCTTTTCCGTGCGGATACGACAAAGAAATTCCGCTGCGCTTGCGAAAGAGGCTGGAAAAGGGCCGTTTCCTCTGCAAAGCTATGGCATTAAGGCCTGTCACCAACCCCCTTGGTGTTTAGCGCAGCTTCCAGAACGAAATTCCGACAATGCGCGAGGAGAAGCGCATGGCATTCCAGATAGGCATCGATAACGGCGACGTTATTGTCGATCGCAGCGATGTCGGTGACGGCGTGAAACCGGCGGCACGTACGCAGCGGATCGGCGCTCACATCCCGGCGAGTTCCGCCATGCCCTGACTGAAGTCCACCTGCGGCTGCCAGTTGAGTTCACGTCGCAGGCGCGAGGAGTCGGCCGTGATGTGACGGACATCCCCGAGGCGGTACTGCCCGGTGACGATCGGGCGAGGTCCATTCAATGCTTGCGCCAAGGTTTCGGCCATCTCGCCCACGGTGCGTGGCGTACCCGAGCCGACATTGTAGGCACGAACGCCGCCTGTATGCTGCTCGCAGGCGACGACCGTCGCAGCGGCAACGTCGCGCACATGGATGAAATCGCGGCGTTGCCGTCCGTCCTCGAATACGTGGGGCGATTGCCCCCGGCGCAAGGCGGAGGTGAAGATCGCGGCGACGCCGGCATAGGGCGTATCGCGCGGCATGCCCGGCCCATAGACATTGTGATAGCGCAGCGCCGCCACCGAGCCGCCGGTCGCGCGTGCCCAGGTCGTGGCATAGTATTCCTGCGCAAGCTTGCTGATCGCATAGGCGTTGCGCGGATCGGGCGGCGTGTCTTCATCGACGAGTTCCGGCGACAGTGGCCGGCCGCAAATCGGACAAGGCGGCTCGAACCGGCCGGCCGCCAGGGCCGCCTCGGCCCGCGGCGGCGGCCTGACGGCACCATGTTCGGCGCATCGCCCCAAACCCTCGCCGTAAATCACCATCGAGCTCGCGAGCGTCAGCCGCGTGATGCCCGCATTCGCCATGGCGGCGAGCAGCACCGCTGTCCCGGCATCGTTCGACGACGCATAGTCCGGCAGATCGCCGACATGGACGCCGAGACCGACTTTCGCGGCAAGATGCAGGACCGCGTCCATGCCTTGCACCGTTTGATCGACGGCGGCAGCGTCGCGGATATCGGCAACGCGCACATCGACACCCTCGATCGTGCGCGCAGTGCCATCCTTGTGCACATCGGAACGCAACGAATCGAGGACGCGCACCTCATGCCCGCGCGCAAGAAGCTCGCGCAGGACCTGTCGGCCGATAAAACCGGCTCCACCGGTGAGAAGAACGCGCATGACTTAGATCATCTCCGAAAGCAAAGTGGATGCTCAACGCAAGGTGGACCTCCGCTGCGAGGCGAGCAGGCGCGTAAACGTGCTCGCGATTTTCCAGCCGGCCGCCAGCCCGGCGACCAGATTGCCCGAGACTTTCGACACGCCGCCACGCCGACAGCGATGGTCGACGGGAATTTCCAGCACGCGCAGCCCGGCGGCGGCGACGCGCATTTGCATTTCCAGGTTCCAGCCGTAAGTCCGCTCGGTCATGTTCAAGGCACGGAGGCGGTCGACCCGCATGGCGCGGAACGGCGACATGTCGGTGAAGCGGACACCATAGGCAAGCCGCAGGAGCAGTCCGGCGAGCCAGCCGGCGACGATCTGCTGTATTGTCATGCTGCCCGGCTCACGCGTTCCGCGCAGCCGCGACCCCATCACGAAGTCGGCCGCATTGTCCGCGATCGGGCGAACCACCGCGGGAATAAAGGCGGGAACGTCGCTGCCGTCACCATCCATGTAGCATACGATGCCGATGTGCGGCGGAACAGCGGAAAGACCGGCGGCGCAGGCGCGACCATAGCCGCGTTCGGGCTCAGAGATCACTTGCGCGCCGGCCTCGCGCGCGCGCTGCGCCGTGCGGTCTTTCGATCCGTTGTCGACGACAATGACGAGGTCCACCTGCTGCGCGAGGACCTCGCGAACCAGATCCGCGATCGCCTCCTCTTCGTCGAGGCACGGCAGAACGACGGCAATGCTCGCGTCAGTCGTGGCGAAACGCATGTTCAGGCCGAGGCACTAAGAGCGGCGCGCCGCCCGCGCATGAACTGCCGCGTCGCCAGTGCTTCGGCGCCGATGATATCGGCCTCGGCGAAACCCGGTCGTTCGCCCGCGAGTTCAGCCTCGAGCATCCGCAATGAAGGTGCATCATCGACGTCATACCAGGCCGGCACATTCATCACCGGCAAACCGATGTCGCCGGCGCGCGCGAGCGTGGCCCGATAGACATCCGATGTGCTCCAAGGGATGTCTTCGAACAGCCGGGCATGGACGCGGGAGAGCCCGACCAGGGTGTAGCCGCCGTCGATGGCAGGCCCCAAAGTGACATTGTCGCCGCTGCGCACGGCCTCGACCGCCGCGCGCAGGATCGATTTCGGCAAGGTCGGCGAATCGGAGTTGACGAGAATTGCGCCGTCATGGCCCGCCGCCAAGAGATCGGCGACGCCTTGGGTCAAGCGCACGCCCAAATCGCCGTCACTCTGCGCCAGCAGACGGAAACCGACGGGCAGCAGCGGCCGCAACGCCGTCTCCGATCCGCGCGGCGTGTAGATGGCATAGCCGGCGACGTCACCTTCCGCCGCCAGAAACGCGATCGTGCTCGCAAGATCGCGGATAAAGCAGGCCGAAATGGCGGCGCATTCGTCCAATTGCAGCGGCGGCGACAGCCGCGTCTTTGATAAGCCGCGGGTCGGCGTCTTGCACATGATGGCAATGGCGACAGTGCTCACGCTCTTTGGTCCCCGATATGGATAACTCAGTGCAAACCCAGAGTCTGGATAACGCCTTGCGCGCCAAAACCGGCAAACAACCGATCGTGATATTGTACCAATCGGCGCTCGGCCACCGAGAGCATGATCCCAATGAACTGGCAGGTTTTTTCGAGAAGATCATGCGAAAAGACTGGAGCCCGACTGACTCAGTCTCAAGGAATCGCGCGCCGGATCCTCGCATCACCTTTCGCGCGTTGCCCTACGTGCGTACCGGTTGCGCCACGCGCGCCAGGCTTCATACCCACAGGCGGCCAGGAACGCGGTACAAAGCACCGTCTCGCGAACCATTATCGACACGCCCGGATGCCAGTGAAACTGCAAAACCACGGCCCCGACCGTGAACACCCACACGGGAGCGCCGCCGACGAGCGCGACAAAGGGCGTTAGCACCAGAAAATACCATGCATAATTCGGCGACATCAGAAACAAGAAGACCATCAGCAATCGGCTGACGTCGGCGAGCATCGTCGCCGCCGAGCGGTTTTTGCGAAACGCGACCCGAACAGCCAAGACGGCGAGCACGATTCCTGCAATCGTGAGATAAACCTGGAGCGTATTCCAGTCATGATCGCCAAACACCCATCGGACGGCGGCACGCGGCCAGAACGCGTCGCCGGTGGCGAGGCCCTCTTCCGTCAAATAGCCGCCTGCGAGGAAGCCGAGCACATCCGATCCGACCGACAGATAAGGCGCGTAACACACTAATACGACGGCAAGGACGACAAGCGGCAGCCTCCAGTCCCACGGCCGCCAAATCGCCGGGAGCGCCAGCACAGCGAACGGCTTTGCCAACGCGCCTAGCGTGATCGCGGCAGCCGCCCGCAGTGGCCGGTGCGTCACGGCGAGCCACAGGCCGAGCATCAAGAGGCTCACCATCAGGGCATCGACATGTCCGTTATTGGCGATCTCCCAGAGCGGCAGCGGATGCCAAGCATAGGCCACGATATCGGTGGCCGGCCGGCCGAGCTTGCGTAGCAGCAGGATGATCATGACAACCGTGACGGCTTCGCAGGCGAGGAGCGCAAGCCTCATCATCACGACGCTTGCGCTAAGACGCGTCACCAGGAAGAAGAACATCTGCGCGAGCGGGGGATAGATGGTCGTCGCGTAATCGGCGCGATTGATGTTCGGATAGACCGGATTGTCGCGCAGGAACGAAAGCGTCTCGTCGGCGGGGACGTACCGATAAGGATTGATGCCGGCGCCCTGGACAATGCCGTCCCAGACATAGCGATAAATGTCGGTCGACAGCAGCGGCTCGGTGAAAAGCAAGTAGGCCCTCAGCAGGATCGCGACGACTGCAATCGTCCAAAGGGCGGTTCGTTTCGGCACACGATCGACGACCGCCGTCGCGGCCAAGGCGACGAGACCGGTCAAGAGCGCCAAAGCGATAAAGGCATTGTCTCCGAAAGCGCGGAATGCAAAGGGTGCGGCTGCGGTGAGCACGAGTGCGACCACGCCGAGAGCCCACAGACGATAGGGTGTCGCGGCGTCGTGCAGCTCTTTTCGAGCGACCGCAGCACCGGGATCGACGGATTGTGTGTCTGCGCTCACAGCGCGGCGCCATTCATGGCAGCAAACCAAATGGTTGTCGCGGCCGCGGCAAGCCGGCTATCGCCGCACCACGAACAGGGCACCTTGAAATCGATCCCGATCACCGCCCTCACCCGGCCAAAACCTGAAGCGCGATTTACCCGAATTGAATCAACCGCGCCGGAGTAGCCGGACGGGTCGAACCTATCACGTCTGCGTCTGCGCCGGCGTACATGGGCCATCTGACCGTCATGAAATCTTGATGCTGACGGCAGCGCGCAACCAGCGAAATTTTCACGAACGTGCTTGAGGGCTGAACCGGAGCCTTAACGGTGTCACCGCAATCCACGCCTATTCGCCCCATCGCCGGGTATCATCCTACATGAACTGCAATCTTGGGTATTTAACGCATTGCGGCGCTCGCCTATTATGTCGATGCGGCGGTCTTGGAAATCAAACTCGTTGCAGCCGAGATGCGGGGCACCGCCACCGCGCCATTGTGTCAATGATCGTCGGTGCGTTTTCGCGCGGCTTACGCCGCCGCCGTTGGATTCACGGTGGCGAAGCGTCTGCAGCAGACGAGCGAAACGCGAATTGTCAGCCAAAATATTGCATGCGGGGCTTGAAGGAGAGCGGCCGTGCCAGGGAACCCGATTAACGACGCCTATTTGTTCTTGGTTGGCGAGACCAGCGATCATCTGAGCCTGGGCCCTTGGCGCTTTCTGTTGCTCGCTTTGTACTGGGCGCTGTTGTTGGGCGCTATTTATCTTGCTTTCCGCAATTGGCGGGACGATCCGGCTCAACGCACCGGCACCCATTTCGGCACCGCCGTCGCGCGCGTCCTGATCGGTACGATGTGGTTCGAGGGGATGCTGTGGAAACTGCCGCTGCCACTTTCGGGCGGCCTGGAATACTGGACTCAGCAGATGGCGACACGCGCCGCATTCGAGTTCCACCGCGAGATTGTTACCGACTTTATAATACCTAATCTTCGTATCTTCGGACCTTTCGTCTTCTTGGCGGAGCTTATGTTCTCGATTTCGCTGATGTTGGGATTCGCTGTTCGTCTTGTCGGCGTGATCGGCATTTTCTTCGTATTGAATCTGTGGCTCGGCATCTACAAACCGGGCAATCCGGCGGAATGGCCGTGGGCATACATTTTCCTTGCTATGTTGATGTTCTTGTTTGCCCTCTACGCCGCGGGTCGCAGCCTTGGATTGGACGCCTTGCTACGTCGAAACTCGCCGGCGGTCCGCGAGGGGAAGGGTTTCATCGGCTGGATTCTCAATCGCGCCAGCTGAGTCCTCCTTTACGAATCCGTCGGAAAGGTCCTCATGACCGAAGCGGTTCTTGTGCGCTCGGCAAGATCAGGCAATCAAACAAAGAAAATCGGAGCGCGATTGTGCCAACCTGAAGCAATCGCGCTCTCGGGTCGGGCATCCAAAAAGCCTCCATGCTGATCAACGTCTCAGCACTTTGCATTAGAGCATGATCCCGAAAAGTTGGCAGACTTTTCGGACAAGATCATGCGAC
>JANQIP010000149.1 GCA_028282095.1 Xanthobacteraceae bacterium
CGATCTTCTCGGATCGAATCGATCGCGCTCTATCTTCCTTCGTCTGGTCGCATGATCTTGTCCGAAAAGTCTGCCGGTTTTTCGGGATCATGCTTTGGGTGGACAGAGGTCGTCGATCAGGTTGGCAACGAGCCCGGTCCAACCGGTCTGATGCGAGGCGCCGACGCCGCGCCCGTTATCGCCGTCGAAATACTCGTGGAACCAGATGTAGCCCTTGAAATGCGGGTCGGTCTGCAGCTTCTCATAGCCGTCAAAGACCGGGCGGCGGCCATGCGCATCGGGCAGGAAGATGCGGGTCAGGCGCCGGCGAAGCTCGTCGGCGATCTCCATCAGGCTCATCATCTGGCCGGAGCCTTTTGGGCACTCGACGCGAAAACCCTCGCCATAGAACAGGCCGAACCTGCGCAGGCTTTCGACCATCATGTAGTTGACCGGCATCCAGATCGGCCCGCGCCAATTGGAGTTACCGCCGAACAAATTGGAATCGGACTCGGCCGGCGTGTATTTCACCTCGGCGCGGAAGCCTTCCGACTCAAAGACGTAAGGGTGGTCAAGATAGACCCGCGAAAGCGCGCGCAGCCCGTAGGGCGACAGAAACTCGGTCTCATCGAGCATGCGCGCGAGAACCTGCTTCATGCGGAAGGCGCGAGCGATCGCGAACAGCCGCCGCTTTTCCGCGCCCGGTGTCCGCGGGCGCGACACAAGCTCGGCGAGTTCGGGACGGTGGTCCAGGAACCAATCCATGCGTTTGACGAAGTGCGGCGCGCTCGCCAGCAGTTCCTCCTCGACCACCTCGACGGCAAATAGCGGGATGAGCCCGACGAACGAGCGCAACCGCATGGGAATCTTCTCGCCCGATGCCAGCACCAGCCAGTCGTAATAAAAACCATCCTCGTCGTCCCACAGCCCCAGGCCCTGGCCGCCGAGATTGGTCATGGCGCCGCCGATCAAGAGGAAATGCTCGAAGAATTTCGAGGCGATGTCCTCATAGGCGTCGTCCTTGCGCGCGAGTTCGAGCGCGATGCGCATCATGTGCAGGCAGAACATCGCCATCCACGAGGTGCCGTCCGACTGAGTGAGGACGCCCGCGAATGGCAGCGGCTTTGAGCGGTCGAAGGCGCCGATATTGTCGAGGCCGAGAAAGCCGCCCTCGAACACGTTGCGCCCGCCGATGTCCTTGCGGTTCACCCACCAGGTAAAATTGAGCAGGAGCTTGATGAAGACGCGCTCGAGAAAGGCGCGGTCCGCCGTGCCGGACTGCCGCGCGTCGACCAGATAGATGCGCAGCGCCGCCCAGGCGTGCAGCGGCGGGTTGACGTCGGAGAAATTCCACTCATAGGCGGGAAGCTGCCCGTTCGGATGCATGTACCAGGGCCGGCACAACAGGACGAGCTGCTGTTTGGCAAATTGCGGGTCGATCCGTGCGAATGTCACCAAATGGAAGGCCCAATCCCAGGCGGCGAACCAGGGATATTCCCAATTATCCGGCATGGCGATGACCGCGCGGGCATCGAAATGCTGCCAGGTGGCGTTGCGGCCCTGCCAGCGTGCCTGCGGCGGCGTCGGCTCGGTCGGATCACCCTTGAGCCACTGCGCTACATCGTAGTGGTAGAACTGCTTCGACCACAGCATGCCGGCGAAGGCCTGCCGTTGCACGCGGCGCATTTCGCCGTCCGGGATATTGCATTGCAGGTCGCTGTAATAGGCATCGGCCTCGTCGATGCGCTGCTGCATGATCTGGTCGAACGCGGCAAAGGCGGCAAGATCGGGGGCGCCCGGCGACAGCCGCACGCGCAGGACCAAAGTCTCGCCCGGCGTCACGGTCCGAGCATAGAGACCGGCGGCCTTGGTGCCGTGTCCGGAATGATTGACGGCGCCGGCCTTGCCCTGCACCAGATAGTCGTTGAAGGCATCCTTGAAATGGCCGACGGCGCCGCTGCCGTAGAGCCGCGCCGTATTGGTCTCGTTGTCGCAGAACAGGAGCTTGTCCGGCCCGTCGAAATGCACGGTGAATGTGCCGAGCAGGGAGTGCGTTCCCACGACCACGCCGTTGCCGGCGGCCTTCATCGACGGTTTCTCGGCGCCGGCCAACCAGGTCCAGGTGTTGCGGAACCAGGCCTGCGGCAGCATGTGAAGCCGCGCCGCCTGCCTGCCGCGATTGCACGCCGTGATCCGCATCAGGATGTCATCGGCATCGGCCTTGGCGTATTCGATGGTGATGTCGAAATAGGCATCGTCGTTGAAGATGCCGGTATCGATCAGTTCGAACTCGCGATCAGCTTTGCCTCGCTTTCGATTCTCCGAGACCAGCCAGTCGTAGGGAAAGGCGGCCTGCGGGTATTTGTAGAGCATGCGCGCATAGGAGCAGGTCGGCGTCGCGTCGAGATAATAGTAGATCTCCTTGACGTCCTCGCCGTGGTTGCCCTCGGCATTGGTCAGCCCGAACATCCGCTCCTTCACGATCGGGTCGGCGCCGTTCCACAGTACGATGCCGAGACACAATGACTGGTGATCGTCGCAGAAACCACCGATGCCGTCCTCGCCCCAGCGATAGGCGCGGCTGCGCGCATGGTCGTGCGGGAACGAACCCCAGGCATCGCCATCGGCGCTGTAATCCTCGCGCACGGTGCCCCATTGGCGCTCGCTCACATAGGTGCCCCAGCGGCGCCAGTGCTTCTTTCCGCTGTCGGCTTCGCGCAGGCGTTCGACCTCCGCGCCCGCTCCCGGCCTATTCGCTGCACCCATGCCGCCGCCCTTTCCGTGCTAGAGCATGATCCTATCCGAACAGTCTGCCAACTTCTTGGGATCGTGCTTTAGATTCCGTTCATTCCCGCGAAAGCGGGAATCCCCCTTGGCGGTGGATCTGGTTCCCCGCTTTCGCGGGGACGAACGGACGACCGAGAGCGCGATGGCTTCAGGTCGAATCGATCGCCGTGTTTCTCTTTGCCTTGTCGCATGACCTAATCCGAAACGCCTGCCAACTTTTCGGGACCATGCTCCAGGTTCCGTTCATTCCCGCGAAAGCAGGAACCCAGGCGTGTTATAACAATTTGGGGCCGCGCTTGCGCGGGGACGAACGGATGACCTGCGCTTGCGATCCAAACTGAACCGAATAAACCCTAACGGACTGGAAAATCGTGCCAGCGAAGGGGATTCGTCGTCCCCATATAGTCAAAATGCCACCATTCTTTTGAATAATTGCGAAAGCCTTCGGCGGCGAGCGCGCGCTTGAGGCGCTGGCGATTGGTGCGCGCGTCAGCACTGACGCGGCGGGACGCGGTCGCGCTCCGAGGCGAGGAGCAATCATAGGCCGTGCCGAAATCGAGGCTCGATTCGCGGGCGCGCGCAGCGAACGGACCGTCGCAGCGCCCGGCGCGGGTCGGCGTCGGCAAGTCCGGCTCGTCGGCACGCACAAGGCCGACATCGACCGCAATACCGAGCGAATGACGCGAGCGCTTGGCGATGAAGCCGCGGGCGAACTGCTCGGATTTATGGATAGTTGGGGAGAAGATCGGCGCCATGAAGTCAGGCTCGGGACTCCGCGCCCAGTCGATGAAGGAACGCACCGCCCGCACCGGCCGGTAGCAGTCATAGACTTTGAGATGGTAACCCTGGCGGACGAGACGGGCCTGGGCGCGGGCGAGCGCGCGGGCGACCGGCCGCAGCAGGATACACTCGGGCGCCTCGTAGCCCGGCACGCGCCGGCCGGTGAAGTTGAACGGCGTCGCGTATCGGATGTCCTGGCGGATCGACGGATCGACGTCGCGCAGCCGCACAAAACCGCGCGGCAGCGGGTGGGCGCTCGCGCCCCCGCGCGGCGGCGCGCCCGACTGTGCCAAGGCCTGCGTCGCAAGCAGCAAAGCGATCGCAAGTGCAATGCCTATGCTGGAGAAAAGGCTGATCTTCTCCGCAACCGAGAAGACCGGACTGCACGGCGATCGGGGTGGGAGTTTCGTCATCGGATTCGCCTGGAGCGCGATGGCTTCTCCTTGAATCAACCGCGCTCCCCTTCTCTTTGTTTGATCGCATGATCTTCTCCGAAAAGTCTGTCAACTTTTCGATCATGCTCCAGATTCCGTTCATTCCCGCGCAAGCGGGAATCCCGCCTGGGCAGTATCTGGTTCCCCGCTTTCGCGGGGACGAACGGACAGGAGTGCGA
>JANQIP010000213.1 GCA_028282095.1 Xanthobacteraceae bacterium
CCCCGACGGATATGTCGAGATCAAGGACCGATCGAAGGACATCATCATTTCCGGGGGCGAGAACATCTCCAGCCTGGAGATCGAGCAGGTTCTCTACCGGCATCCGGATGTGCTGGAAGCGGCGGTCGTGGCCCGGCCTCATGAGCACTGGGGCGAGACGCCCTGCGCCTTCGTCACGCTCAAGGCCGGCGCCAACCCGACGGAGCAGGACATCATCGACTACTGCCGCGCGCACATGGCCCACTTCAAGGCCCCGAAGACGATCGTTTTTGGCGCGCTGCCGAAGACATCCACCGGCAAGATCCAAAAATTCCGGCTCCGTGATGAGGCACGGGCCATCGCGAACACGTAGTCGTCAGTCGGCATGGCGTTCGCGGCGTCTTGACCACGGCAAGGCGCGGGAATTGGACCGTTCACCAGGCCTGCGGGCGTTCGATCGCAGCGAACACGATCGGAAGAGTTGGAGACGGCGCAACTGTGACGACGGACGACGCAGCAGCCCAGTTGGATGTGCTCCAGGCAGGCCTTGATCACATCGACCAAGGGGTGACGGTATTCGACGCCGACCTTCGGCTCGTCGGCTGGAACCGTCAGGTCTTCGACCTGTTGGACCTTCCGCTCGACCTCGCCCGGCGCGACATCCATTTCAGCGCATTCATGCGCTACAATGCCGAGCGCGGGGAGTATGGCGCAGGCGACGTCGACACGCTTGTTGACATACGGGTCGAGCGGGCGAAAGACTTCAAGCCCCATTACATGGAGCGCATCCGCCCGAACGGCCAAGTCATCGCCGTTCGCGGCACGCCGCTGCCGGGCGGCGGTTTCGTGACGACCTACACGGACATCACCGAGGACCGGGACTTCGTCCTGGAGACCGAGGGCCTCACCAAGGAGTTCAAGGGCTTCCTTGCGGTCAACGATGTCAACCTCAAGGTCCGTCGGCGGATGATTCACGCCTTGATCGGACCCAATGGCGCCGGAAAGACGACCGTCTTCAATCTGCTGACCCGGTTCATCAAGGCGACGGCCGGACGCATCGCCTACAAGGGCAAGAACATCACGAACGCCTCGCCGGATGCCATCGCCGCGATGGGCATCGTCCGATCGTTCCAGATTTCGTCGGTGTTTCCCCACCTGACCGTCCGCGAAAACGTCCGCGTCGCCCTGCAGCGAAAGCACGGCATGGATACCCATTTCTGGCGGCCGGCCCGGGAACTCAATCAGCTCAACGACGAAGCGGACGCGCTGCTTTCCCAGGTGGGGCTGCGCAAGTTCGCCGACTTCGCCGCCGTGGAATTGCCATACGGCCGCAAGCGCGCTCTGGAGATCGCCACGACGCTGGCGCTGGATCCCGAGCTGATGCTGCTCGACGAACCCACGCAAGGCATGGGCCACGAAGATGTCGGCCGGATCACCGAGCTCATTCGACGTGTGGCCGCCCGCCGCACGATCCTGATGGTCGAACACAATCTGGGGGTCGTCGCGCATCTGAGCAGTTGGATCACGGTCATGCAGCGCGGAGCGATTCTTGCCGAAGGTCCCTATGCCGACGTCTCCCGCAACCGGGACGTGATCGATGCTTACATGGGATCGGCCCATGTCTGATCCTGGTCGCAGCAGCGGGACGATCCTGGAGGTCGACGACCTCCAGGCCTTCTATGGCGAGTCGCATGTCCTTCACGGTGTGAACCTTGCCATCGGCGAAGGCGAGGTCGTGACGCTGCTCGGCCGCAACGGGGCCGGCAAGACGACGACGCTCAAGAGCATTATGGGGATTGTCGGCCAGCGCCGTGGCTCGATCCGCTTCCGGGGTACCGAGACGATCGCGCTGCCGTCGAACCGCATCGCCCGCCTCGGCATCGCCTTCTGTCCGGAGGAGCGGGGAATCTTCTCCAGCCTGAACGTCGAGGAGAACCTCCGACTTCCGCCGATCATCGCCGAAGGCGGGCTCTCAGACGACGAGCTCTATACGCTCTTTCCCAACCTGGAGGAGCGGCGCGCGACGAGCCAGGGAACGCGGCTCTCGGGCGGGGAACAGCAGATGCTTGCCATTGCGCGAATTCTGCGTACCGGCGCCCGCGTCCTGCTGCTCGACGAGCCGACAGAGGGATTGGCACCCGTCATCGTTCAGCAGATCGGCAAGGCGATCGAGCAGCTCAGTGCGAGGGGCTTCACGATCCTGCTGGTCGAGCAGAACTTTCGCTTCGCCTCGTCATTGGCCGATCGGAATTATGTCATGGAAGACGGACGTATTATCGAAATGATCGCACGCGAAAACGTAGATAACGAGATGGGTACATTTGAGCGATTGCTCGCAGTCTAATAGGGTTTACTTGCAAGGGAGGTAGAATGTCTATCCGTTCAATAATAGGCGCCGTGGCACTTGTAAGCATTGCCGGCGTCGCGTCCGCGGCGGAGCTCTCCGGCAACACCGTGAAGATCGGCGTTCTGACCGACATGGCGGCGACCTATGCCGACCTGGCTGGAAAGGGGACGGTCGTCGGGGCGCAGATGGCGATCGAGGACTTCGGCGGAAAGGTGTTGGGGGTCCCGATCGAATTCGTGTCGGCCGACCATCAGAACAAGGCCGACATCGCCGTCAGCAAGGCCCGAGAGTGGGTCGATGTGGGCAATGTCGACATGATCGCCGGCCTCGTCACCTCCTCGGTTGCGCTCGCCGTGCAGGAAGTCGGCCGCGAGAAGAATATCGTGACGATATCGAGCGGCGCGGCATCGTCTCGCCTGACCGGCAAAGAGTGTGCGCCCACCGGCTTCCACTGGGCCTACGACACCTACGCTCTCGCCAATGGTACGGGCCTCGCCGTGGTCAAGGACGGGGGCGACACCTGGTTCTTCATCACCGCCGACTACGCCTTCGGGCACTCCCTGGAGGGTGACGTCGCGGCCATCGTGAAGGCCAATGGCGGGAAGGTCCTCGGCAGAGTCCGCCATCCGTTCCCGTCGTCGGATTTCGCCTCATTCCTTCTCCAGGCTCAAGCGTCGGGTGCGAAGATCATCGGTCTTGCCAATGGCGGCGCCGACACGACGAACGCGATCAAACAAGCCGGCGAGTTCGGCATCGTCGACGGCGGCCAGAACCTCGCCGGCCTGCTGGTCTTCATCACCGACGTGCATAGCCTCGGCCTCGACGCGGCCCAGGGCCTGCTGCTGACGACCGGATGGTACTGGGACCTGAACGACGAGACCCGAGCCTTTGCCGCTCGCTTCGAGAAGCGGGTCGGCAAGAAGCCGACGATGATTCATGTCGGCACTTACTCGTCGGTTCTCAACTATCTCCGGGCGGTCGAGAAGGCCGGCACCGACGACGCCAAGGTCGTCGCCGATACCCTCAAGTCGATGACGATCAATGACGTCTTCGCCAAGGGCGGCAAGGTTCATCCCAACGGCCGCATGGCGCACACGATGTATCTGGTGAAAGTCAAGACGCCCAAGGAGTCGAAGGGCCCCTGGGACTATTACACCGTGATCCGCGAAATTCCGGGCGAAGAAGCCTACCGCGATCCGAAAGAAAGCGGTTGCCCCTTGGTCAAGTGACGCGGGATGGCGATGAGAGCGCGATTGCTTCTCCTTGAATCGATCGCGCTCGCCATCTCGTTCTTTGGTTACATCATCTCATCTGAAAAGCCCCCCGACTTTTCAGGACCATGTTCGCATTAATCCGTGGGTGAAGGCTTGAATGACTGAGGTCTTCGGCGTTCCTTTGGTCCTGCTCTTGGGCCAGCTTCTTCTCGGACTGATCAACGGCTCCTTCTATGCGCTGTTGAGCCTGGGCTTGGCCGTGATCTTCGGGATGTTGAACATCATCAATTTCACCCACGGCGCGCTTTTCATGATGGGCGCGTTCCTGACCTGGATGCTTCTTCATTACCTGGGCATCGGATACTGGTGGGCGCTCCTCATCGTTCCCGTCGTCATGATGGGTTTCGGTATCCTTATCGAGCAGACGTTTCTTCGCTGGATCTACAAGCTTGACCACCTCTATGGCCTGTTGCTGACGTTCGGGCTGGTCATGATCATTGAGGGCCTGTTCGTGCAGGCCTATGGGACCTCAGGTCAGCCCTACGGCATTCCACCCTCGCTGCGAGGCGCTGTCGATGTCGGGTTCATGAAGATGCCGCTGTCGCGCGCCTGGGTCATCGTCGCATCGCTGGCGATCTGCCTTGCCACCTGGTTCCTGATCGAGCGGACGCGGCTCGGCAGCTATCTGCGTGCGGCGACCGAGAATCCGACCCTGGTGCGGGCGTTCGGAATCAATGTCCCGGTAATGATCACGCTGACCTACGGGTTCGGCGTCGCGCTGGCCGGCATTGCCGGCGTCTTCGCCGCGCCGATCCAGGCCGTGACGCCGCACATGGGGTCGCACCTGATCATTGTCGTTTTCGCGGTCGTGGTCATCGGCGGCATGGGCTCGATCATGGGTTCGATCGTCACCGGCTTTGCGCTGGGCGTTTTGGAAGGGCTGTCGAAGACCTTCTATCCGGAGGCCTCCAACCTCGTTGTTTTCGTCATCATGATCATCGTGCTGCTGGTCAAGCCGGCCGGCTTGTTCGGAAAAGAGGCCTAGTCGGATGGCAGATACTCGCGCCGTGCCGGCCACCACGCCTCTTGTCATTCGACGGCTTCGCAACGTCGTCGGTTACGATCCCCGGATGGCTGCGGCCGTTGTCGTCACCGTCGGGGCACTCGTGGTTGCCCCCTTCGTCATTTATCCCGTATTCCTGATGAAGGCCCTGTGCTTTGCGCTGTTCGCCTGCGCCTTCAATCTGATGCTCGGCTTCTCGGGCCTATTGTCCTTCGGCCACGCGGCGTTTTTCGGATCGGCCAGCTACATCACCGCCTATGCGCTCAAGAACTGGGGCGTCACCACCGAGATCGGCATTCTTCTCGGCGCGGCGACGGGTGCCGGGCTCGGTCTCGTGTTCGGCTATATCGCCATCCGACGCCAAGGCATCTACTTTGCGATGATCACGCTCGCTCTGTCGCAGATGATATTTTTCATCGCTCTGCAGGCGCCGTTCACGGGCGGTGAGGACGGGATTCAAGCCGTTCCCCGAGGTTCGCTCCTCGGCGTGTTCGACGTCTCCGACAACATGCGGATGTATTATGTTGTGCTGGTGATCTGCCTGTTCGGCTTGTTCGCCGTCTGGCGCACCGTCCATTCACCCTTCGGGCAGGTGCTGCGGGCGATCCGCGAGAATGAACCGCGTGCCGTTTCGCTCGGCTACCGGGCCAGCCGCTACAAGCTGTGGGCGTTCGTGATCTCGGCGGGGCTTTCGGGGCTCGCCGGCGGCACCAAGGCTCTCGTCGTTCAGCTCGCCAGCCTCACGGACGTCAACTGGCACATGTCGGGCGAAGTCGTGCTCATGACCCTGCTCGGGGGAATGGGGACTGTCTTTGGGCCGGCTGTTGGCGCCGTCATCGTGATCACCTTGCAAAATTACCTGACCGCCTTCGAATCCTTCGTCCCGATCACGATTGGCGCGATCTTTGTGGTCTGCGTCCTTGCCTTCCGGCGAGGCGTCGTCGGCGAAATCTTGCACGTCTTCCGGACCAGGGCCGGCAAGTCGAAGATCACCAAGGACGCGGAGGACTGATGTGCGGCGACGGCACGCAATGAGGTCTCGGCACTGATCTGCCGTGGCTGCGGCCGTCGGACGGGACGACATTTTCCGTCTAATGCACGACGGCGCGGTCGGCAAAGATAGATTTTGTTCTAATAGGAGCGCTTATCTCGATAAGCATTGATTCTTTGCAACATTGGAGCAGAAGAAACTCAATTTCGTCCGCCGGTCTGACGGTAGTCACCAACCTCGATAGATCCGGTAATGTTCATTGCAAACAAAACACCCGATCACCTTTTAACGGTATGTTGACGGATTACTCTGGAACTTGATCGCGGCTCGAAGCTCCGGGCGCCGGACCTGCGTTGTTCGATGAAAGCAGGAACACTAGCTAATCCGATGCTTTGTGATGCGGCACCGACACGATGAGACGAGCCCAAGCGTTGGCGCCACATCACTAGCTGTCAGCGCGATTTCGTCGGCAAACTCGCCCTTATTGGGCTCTTAGCGCCTTAAGGCAATCGGTCTAGCCAATAACGACAACTTCGCACGTATAAGGTCGACACTCGCATTAGGTTTTTAATATCGTATTTTCACGCTATAGTTGCAATTAGTGACTGGGCCTCAATAGGGTTCGTTAGAAGCTCTACGAGGTTGTGATCCTGCCGAACGGGACAAACACGGCGGCTATTGGATTTCGATCTGATGAAGTCGGATGGCTTTTCTCGATTGACGACCGTGCCCTCCGTCGCCGCGCAAGCGAAGTCGGAGGTTGCGGCGGCCTTGGCGCGGTGCCGAAGCGCCTTCGTCAGTGTCGGCTTGTTCAGCGCGCTCATCAATGTGCTTATGCTGACAGGCCCGCTCTTCATGCTGCAGATCTACGACCGCGTCTTGCCGAGTCGTAGCGTCCCCACCCTGATAGGATTGGCCGTGCTGGTCACGGCGCTCTATGCGTTTCAGGCGTTGCTCGAGGGAATCCGCGCGCGCGTGCTGGTGCGCATCGGTGAGTCTCTCGACGATTCCTTGTCATCTCGCGTGTGCTCGCTGGTGGCGCGTCTACCGCTGCTCGCGCGGGAGCAGGGCGATGGGCACAGGCCGGTGCGGGACCTCGACCAGATCCGCAGCTTCCTCTCAGGGGCGGGGGCGGCGGCGCTGTTCGATCTGCCGTGGATACCGGTCTATCTCGGCATCTGCTTTCTGTTTCACCCGCTGATCGGTATCGCGGCCGTTGTCGGCGGCGTCTTGCTGTTCGCCATCACGGTGTCGGCCGAACTCCTGACGCGCGAGCCGGCCAAAGCGGTATCGGAATTGGGCGCAAAACGTAATGCACATCTCGAAGCAAGCCGGCGTAACGCAGAAGTCATCCAAGCCATGGGAATGGGCAGTCGGCTTGCCCACCGTTGGGCTGCGATCAATGACGAATACATGCGCAGTCATCGCAAGGTCTCGGACGTCTCCGGCGGCCTCTCGACGCTGTCACGGGGCTTGCGCCTCCTGATCCAGTCGATCGTGCTTGGCATCGGCGCGTACCTCGTCATCATGCAGGATGCGAGTCCGGGCATCATCATAGCGAGTTCCATACTGGTATCCCGGGCTTTGTCGCCGGTCGAGCTTGCAGTCGCCAACTGGAAGGGCTTCGTCGCGGCACGGCAGGCCCGGGCGCGTCTGACAAAGATACTCGCGCTGATTCCAGCAGTCGGCGTGCCGCTGGAGCTTCCAAGACCATGCCATGCACTGACGGTCGAGACCGTCTCCGCCGTCCCTCCGTCTGACCGCCGCGTCGTTTTGCAAGATATTGCATTCGAGTTGAAAGCCGGCGACGCGTTGGGCGTGGTCGGTCCCAGTGCATCGGGCAAGTCGTCCTTGGCGCGGCTTCTTGTGGGCGTATGGCAGCCCGTCCGCGGCAAGGTTTGCTTGGACGGCGCCAGTCTGGACCAATGGTCGCCGGAGGTTCTCGGGCACTATGTCGGCTATCTGCCGCAGGCAGTGGAGCTGTTCGATGGAACCGTCGTCGAGAATATCGCGCGCTTCGGACGTGATCCCGACTCGAACGCCGTTCTGGCGGCCGCCAAGGCTGCGGGCGTGCATGACCTCATCCTCAATCTGCCGGATGGGTACGAGACAGAGATCGGCGATGCCGGCTTGATGCTATCGGCTGGCCAGCGGCAGCGGATCGCCTTGGCCCGGGCGCTCTATGGCGACCCGTTTCTGGTCGTGCTGGACGAGCCGAACTCCAATCTCGACCAGGAGGGCGATCAGGCTTTGGCGGCCGCCATCATGGGCATGCGAAACCGCGGCGCGATCGCGGTCGTCATTGCCCACAGGCCGAGCGCGATCGTGGCATGCGACAAGGTGATTGTTCTCATGAATGGCCGGCAACAGCGGCTAGGTCCGAAACATGAGGTTCTTCGAGAACATATTCGCCCGGCGGCCGAATAGGAAGCGGAGGAACGGTCTTGACGGCAGGTTCAATCGTACGGTCGTCGCTGCACCACCATATATGGATCGGTTTTCTTGTAGCAGCTCTTCTGGTCGGCGGCATCGGATACTGGGCGGTAACGACCGTCATCTCCGGTGCCGTGATCGCGTCCGGCATTATTGTCGTGGAGTCGAGCGTGAAGAAGGTTCAGCATCCAACCGGCGGGGTCGTCGGCGAACTCCTGGTGCGCGAAGGCGATGGCGTCACTCAAGGCGATGTGCTGCTACGGCTCGACGCGACTCAGACGGAGGCCAATTTGGGCATTGTCCTCAAGTCCATCGATGAGCTCACGGCACGCGAGGCGCGCCTTGAGGCGGAGAAGATCGGCGCCGACCGCATTGCCTTTCCCGAGGAGCTGACATCACGACGAGACGACCCGGTCGTGGCCAAGCTGCTGGCGGGTGAGATGAAACTGTTTGGGCTTCGGCGCGCGGCGCGGTCCGGGCAAAAGGCGCAGCTTCGTGAGCGCATTGCTCAGCTCAAAGAGGAGATCAGAGGGCTCACGGAGCAGGCCGAGGCAAAGGCCAACGAAATAGAGATCTTGCAGAAAGAGTTGGCAGGCGTTCGCGAGCTTTGGCGCAAGAACCTTGTTCAGATCACGCGACTGACTGAGGTTGAGCGCGACGCCGCGCGGCTAGCCGGCGAACGCGGCCAGTTCACCGCCGCCATCGCCCAGGCCAAGGGCAAGATCGCCGAAGTCGAACTTCAGATCATCCAAGTCGATGACGATCTGCGCAGTGAAGCGGCGCAGGAAATCTCGGATGGCCGCGCCAAGCTGTCCGAACTCAGCGAACGCAAAGTGGCGGCGGAAGACCAGCTCAAGCGCATCGACATCCGTTCGCCGCAAAACGGCATCGTGCACCAACTCGAGATGCACACCATCGGCGGCGTTGTGTCACCGGGCGAGCCTATTATGCTGATTGTGCCAAAAGCCGATCGGTTGATCGTCGAGGCGCGGGTCTCGCCGACCGATATCGATCAGGTCCGCGCGGGTCAGCGTGCCATGCTGCATTTCTCCGCCTTTAGTCAGGGCACCACGCCCGATATCCCCGGGAAGGTAACGCGAATCGGCGCTGACCTTTCGGAAGATGAGAACACCGGCAGCCAGTACTATGTCGTTCGCGTAGCGATCGACGAGACTGAACTGCCCCAGCTTGGTGGATTGGAATTGGTGCCCGGCATGCCCGTTGAGGTTTTCATCGAGACGAAACCGCGCACGGTATTTTCCTACGTGATGAAACCGCTGCGGGATCAGATTGCTCGTACCTTTAGAGAGTCCTAGGCCTCCCGCCTCACATAAATTTGTTGAACTGAACAATAGGGATATAAACTTGCTTTTTCCCCATCCATGTTTCGGACATCCCGTTCTACTAAAGCATGATACCGAAAAGTTGGCGGACTTTTCGGACAACATCATGCCACAAAACAAAGAGAACGACAGCGCGATCGACTCAGCCCGAAGCAATCCGCTTTAATTCCATCGGTTTGAGCAATCGCCGAAAATGCTACTTCAATTTTTGCATTCGAGCCGCCGTCCTGATAGGGGCGGAAACGAACGCGGTTGCCGGAACAAGAGCTGGAATGTGAGCCGTTCGTAATGATTTGTGATCCGACGAAAGTTTTTTTTTAAAGCGGCAGCGACAGGTGAATTAAGCGCATAAGGGCTACGCGGCGGGTCGATTAAGTGGCACATCCACAAAAAACGAAACATATCCTAGCGAATTGCTTAATTCCAAGTAAGCGCCCCGAACATAGAGTTCGCCCCAATCAGCGTTAGTGGTCAGCCCGTGCGCGAAAAACCGACCTGCGCGCGAAAAAGTGGCGGGTGAAGAAACAGCGATGCGGCTAAACGCGTAAGATAGCCTGCATGTATGAGCGTCACAGCAACTATGAGCGTCACAGCAACGCCGACATGAGAGGGCGTGTCGGCGCCAACTCGAAAGGCCTGCGTCATGGCATGGTTCTTCAACTGGCGAGCGTGGAATCAAAACCAAGTCATCACCGCTACCGAGGACAATGACTTCATCGTCACAGGCCGTGGCGACGATGAGATTACCGCCCTTGGCGGCAATGACCGGATCTATGCCGGGCGTGGTTACAACACCATCGACGCTGGCGACGGCAATGACTTTGTCCTGACGTTGTGGGACGGCAGCTCGATCACCGGCGGCCTGGGCGACGATAGGATTCACGCGTTGGGCGGCTCGAACACCATCGACGCGGGCGACGGCAACGACAGAATCCGAACGGGTCGGGGCGACGATATGATTCTCGGCGCCGACGGCAACGACGACATCCGTGCTGGCGGCGGCGATGACACCATAGAGGGTGGGCTCGGAAGCGACTACCTGGACGGCGGATGGGGAAACGATACGGCGCTTTTCTCCGGACAGTTCGCCGACTACGACTTTCAGATCACGGGCTGGAACAGAGCGACGGTCACCAGTCTGGGCAATGGCGATATCGACAGGGTACGCAGGATTGAGACCCTCGAGTTCGACGATGCCTTCGTTCACATCCGGGGCCGCAGCTTCGAGGTTGAGTACAAAGACACGAACACGGCGCCAGTGGCCGAAGCACAGTCGCTCGAGACAAACGAAGGCACTGTCATGCTTGGCACGCTCCAAGCAACGGACGCGGACGACGATCCCGTCAATTTCGCACTCGTGGCGGGCTCCGAGGTTAGCGGCAAGGTCACCGAGCTCGATCCAGAAACCGGCAAGTTCACCTTCACGCCGGTCGAGGATTTCTCAGGCGTCGCCTCGTTCCAGTTCGTGGCGACCGACGGCACGGACACCTCAGAGGCTGAGACGGTCACCATCGACGTGGCGCCGGTGGCGGATGCGCCGGTGATGGGGGTGGAGGTCGCCCCCGAGGTACCGGAGGACACGCCGCTCGACATCGATATCGCGCTGGAATTGATCGATACCGACGGATCGGAGGCGATCAGCCGCGTTGTGCTGTCGGGCTTCCCCGAGGGCGCTGAGTTCTCGCGCGGTGCGCTCGACGAAGACCCGAACAGTCCGACCTTCGGCGATTGGGTGATCGACGATCCCAATGAGATCGGGATGCTCGGCTCGACCGCGCTGACCATGACGCCCCCTGCCAATTACTACGGCAGCTTCACGCTCGCAATCGAGGCCACGGTGACCGATGCGGCCACGCTCTCCGACAGCAGCGAGGCAACCGACACGGCCTCCACCGGCCAGCTCCTAGAAATCACCGTCACGCCGGTCAACGACCCGCCGCAGACGGCGGCGGCCTCCGCGACGGGGGATGAGGGCGCGGCCTCGATCGCGGTGGAGCTGTCGGGGACGGACGTGGATGGGACAGTGGCCTCGTTCACGATCTCCAGCCTTCCCGCCAACGGAACGCTTTATGCAGATGAGAATCTGAGGACAGAGCTCGGCGTGGCCGCCAGCGTGCCGGCCAGCGCCAACGCGGCGACGGTGTACTTCGTACCGGCAGCAGAGTTCAACGGTTCGACGAGCTTCGACTATGCGGCGGTGGACGATCAGGGCGCCAGCGACGCCACACCAGCCACTGCCGCAATCACAGTGATGGCGGTCAATAACGATCCGACCGCGGTGGCGATCGATGCCGGCACCCACTCCGAGGATCAGAATTTCGGCGGCGGCGCGCTGACGCAGATAGACCAGGGCGAGCCGAGCGGTTGGGACTATACCGCGGCTGATACGGTTCAGGTCGATGGTGAAACCTATCTCGTTTCGACACACCAGATTGGCGCCCTCTACGCCACGCGCATCAACGAGGACGGGACTATTGGACCAACGGAGATCGTAACCAACTTCCCCACCGGCAATCCCGGCGACGTCCTCACGTTCGAATCGGGTACCGCGACCTACGTCTTCGTCTCTACGCCCGTGGGAGGAGAACTCTCAGAGATAATGGTCTACCAGGCCCAGGGCGGCGGGTCCCTCGGCTTGCGGCCGGTCGAGGCACAGTTGATCGACGGTGATGAGCCGTACCAGCTATCGATTGCGACAATCGACGGCACGCCTTACCTGTTCTCTGCCGATCGGGGCGTCGACAGTGTCCAGGTTCTCGAATTCGATGCGGCGACGGGCCAATTGACGAGGGCCTCCAACCAGTACGACAACTCCAGTCTGAAGCTCGATGGTGCCCTCGGGCTTTCGACAATCGAGATCGACGGCAACCTTTATCTCCTCGCCGGTGGTGAAAACGAAGACGGGATCAGTGTCTTCGCCGTCGATTCCGCGACCGGAGCCCTCACCAGCGTGACGGATTTCGACGATGCCGGCGTATCACCGCTTACCGGCGTTGTGGCTCTTGGCACTGTTGTCGTCGAGGGTATTTCCTACGTGGCCGCCGCGGCGCGAACCGACAACGGCGTGACGCTGCTGACCATTGACGCCGACGGGCAGCTCGCGGTCGCCGACAGTGTCGTCGATGACGCCGAACTGGAAATAAGCGGCGCCAATGATGTGGAGATCGTGACCTTCGGCGACAGCACGTTCATGTTTGTCGTCGGCCGGGAGGACAGCGGGATCACCGCGTTTCGCATCAACGCGGATGGAACACTGACGGAAGTCGATTCGACGTGGACGGACGGTGACAGTGCGCTTGCCACCGCCGAAATCGACGGAAAAACGTATCTTTTCAGTGCCGGCTCCGGCCAGATCACCGCCTTCGAGGTGGCCGAAGGCACTTCGGTGCTCAGCATCGATCTTTTGGAAGGTGCAAGCGACCCGGATGGTGACGACCTCGACGTCACCAGTGTGTCTTTGGCGTTCTCCGACACAACTCACGAGACGACCAACTACACCGTCGATGGCGAAACGGGGCTCTTTAAGATCGATCTCAGGGAGTTCGACTCGCTGGCACCAGGCCAAGATCTGACCGTTAAGATCAACTACACGATTGAAGATGGCTTCGGCGGCGCGACCGAAAATACCGCGACGTTCGCCGTCACCGGCCTCAACGACGCGCCGGTGGCCGAAGCGCAGACGCTCGCGACCAGCGAGGACATGCCAGTTGACGGCACCGTCACCGCGACAGATGCGGATGACGATCCTGTCAATTTCGTACTCGTGGAGGGCTCCGAAGTCGGCGGCAGGGTCATCAACCTCGATCACGACGGTTACTTCGCCTTTGCGCTGGCCGAGGATTTCTCCGGCGTTGCCTCGTTCCAGTTCGTGGCGACCGACGGCACCGACACCTCAGAGGCTGCGACGGTCACCATCGACGTGGCGCCGGTGGCGGATACGCCGCTGCTGGCGGTGGAGCTCACCTCCGAGGTTCCGGAGGGCACACCGGTCGAAATCGGCATCGATGTGGCGCTGACCGATACCGACGACTCGGAGACGATCAGCCGCGTCGTGCTGTCGGGTTTTCCAGAGGGCGCTGAATTCACGCTCGGTGCGTTCGACGAAGACCCGAATAGTCCGAATCTCGGCGCCTTGGTGATCGACAACCCTGATGAGATCGCGGCGCTCGGCTCGACCCCGCTGACCATGACGCCGCCTCCCGGTTACAACGGCAGCTTCACGCTGACGGTCGAGGCCGTGGTGACCGATACAACCACGCTCTCCGACAGCAGCGAGCCGACCGATACCACCTCCGTCACCCAGATACGGGAAATCACCGTCACGCCGGCCAATAACGCGCCGGTCGCGGTGGATGACGCCTTCACGGGCCACGAGGACACCGAAATCACGGGCAACGTCCTGGACAAAAACGGCGCCGGCGCCGACTTCGATCCGGATGGCGATCCCCTGTTCGTCGAAGCCGCCGCGTTCTCTATCCCCGGCGGTTGGTTTAACATCGAGAGGGACGGCAGCTTCTCCTTCAGGCCGAATGAGAATTTCAGCGGCACCGAGTCCGTCACTTACACGCTCAGCGATGGTCTCGCGAGCGACACCGCCCGGATCAACTTTACGGTCGAGGCCGTGGCGGACACACCACTTCTGACATTGGAAGACAGCATCGAAGCGACCACGGCCGACGAGGACACCGACCTCGTGCTGCCGATCAGCGACCTTGCCTTCTTCGATGGGTCGGAAATCGGGACGGTAACGGTGAGCGACATGCCGGCCGGCTTCACCCTGACCCAAGGTACCGCCAACGGCGACGGCACCTGGACGCTGACGGAGGACGAAGCCAACACCGCCAGCATTGTCCCGGCGGCGCACTGGAACGGCTCGTTTGAGCTGTCGATCTTGGCGACGGCGACGGAGCCCTCGAACGGTGATAGGGCCTCCGTAATGGATACGGTCGGGATAATCTTCAACCCGGTGAATGACAAACCGGAAGGCGAGGTCATGATCGACGGCACGGCCGCCATCGACGAGACCCTGACGGCCGACATTTCCGCACTTTCAGACGCGGACGGGTTCGATCCGGAGAGCGCGTCCTACCAGTGGGAATCCTCTTCGGATGGCGTCACCTTCACCGATCTTGCCGGCGAGATCGAACCTCACCTTGTCCTTGGCGAAACACTGGTGGGACAACAGGTCCGGGTCGTGGTGACCTACCAGGACCACGACGACACAATAGAGACGGTCACAAGCGCAGCCACGACGGTCGACACTCTTGGCTTGAGTGGAACGCTCAATCCTGGAGTCATTAGTCTCGACCTCAACGATTCGGGTTACGACACCACGATCGGGGCAGACGGCGTCGAGGTCTTCTTCTCCGACGAGAACGGCTATCTCGCCGGAAGCTCGGCCGACTTCGACGGCATCAACGGCTTCACGGTGACGTACGATGCGGTGACGTACGATGCCGAGCTGATCACCGGTGGTGACTTGAGTGGTGACGGCATCGACGATCTGGTCATGGCCAGCGCCACGTCGGCGGATGCTTATGTACTCTTTGGCAGCAGCGCCGGCTATGACGTCGAAGTCGACGTGACCCAATTTGATGGAAGCGACGGCTTTGCCATCACCGGCCTCGCAACCGGCTTGGACGGCACCGCCGGTGCGCTCGACATGACCGTCGGCGACGTCGATGGCGACAGCATCGACGATCTCCTGATCAACCAGGTTTACACCGTCAACGCCGGCGTCGGGGAGACCGATACCGTCTCCGAAACCTATGTGCTGCTTGGTAACGATGGCGGCTTTGACGAGTCGATCAATCTTGACGACCTTGGGACGTCGGTCGAGGGCTACAAGCTGACGAACACAATCGATCCCGGTGCCGAAAGCGCGATCAGCACCATCGACTACAATGACGACGATACCGACGATATCGTCCTGGGGGTCGAAGGCGCTGCGTCGGGCGACACAGTCTATCTCATCGACGGCGCCGCCGATCTCGACAGTGACGGCGACGGTATTGTCGATATTCGCGATCTGGATTCGGGCCAATACATCACCATCGCCGACGCGGAGGGCGATAGTGAGGGAATCGCCGATGTCGCCTCGGTTGGCGATGTGACGGGGGACGGTCTGAGTGATCTGGTCATCACGACAGCCGTGGGCAATGCCTACCTCGTTGACGGCGCCGATCTTGAGAGCGGATCGCGGATCGAGCTGAGAAACTCGGAAATCACGTTCACCAACGCTTCCGGCGGCGTGTCCGGCGGCGGCGACCTCAACGGCGACGGCACGAATGATCTGACCGCGCTCGACCGGAACGGAAACGCCGTTGTGATCTTCGGCGGGGTGTCCCTGCTGACACAGGCGACCCAGCCATTGCTTGACGCAGCCGCGTCCGATTTGGGGATGATCGCTGAGGACGCCCTCGGCGCTCCGATCTTCTTGGGCGATACCAACGGCGACGGCTTCGACGATATCTCGGTCGAGGGGGTAAACGGCGCGACGTTCTTAGCCGGCTATGACGTCAACAGCGAAGCGGCCTTCGTCGGTAACGAGACCGCTGAAACCTATATCGGCGAAGCCATGGCCGAGACTATTGTTGGTGCCGGCGGGCCCGATTCGCTCCATGGCGAAGGCGGAAACGACCGCATCGTTGCCGGCACCGGCGACGACGTTGTGCGCGGCGGCTCCGGCGATGACGACCTTGAAGGCGGCATTGGCAACGACCAGCTATTCGGCGAAGACGGCATGGATTTCCTGTCCGGCGGCCATGGTGACGATCTGCTCCACGGCGGGCCTGGGAATGACCGTTTGAAAGGCGGACCCGGCGACGACCACCTCATAGGCGGTCCAGACAACGACCGGCTTCTCGGCGGCAAAGACGACGACCGGCTCGAGGGGCGAGCCGGAGACGATCGCCTGATCGGTGGAACCGGCAACGACATCCTTAACGGTGGTCAAGGAAACGACGTTCTGAAGGGCGGACCGGGCACTGATACGCTCACCGGCGGCCCCGGCGAGGACGTGTTCATCTTCCGCATCGGTGATGGCGAGGTCACCATCACCGACTTCGACCAAGCCACAGAGCCCGGGACCATCATCGATATAATTAAGTTCAAGGGCTTCGGCGCACAACTGGACTTTAAAGCGCTCGATAGCAACTTGGATCGGTTCATCGATGCAAACGACACCAATGTCGCCGGCAGCGGCACGCCTGAAGATCCGCTGACGCTATCGTTTGGTGTCCATGACACGCTGATGATCATAGGCACTGCGAACCTAATGCAGGATGACGTGCTGTTCTCGTGAAGCGCGGCGATCAGCGGCTGCAGATCGGCCGACTTTCCGGACAAGATCATCCGGCCTGACAAAGAGAAAGCGACAAAGGCGGCAACACGTACACTCTAAGACGGAACCGAAATCATGCCTTTTTGGTCAACCAAATCTGAGAATGGCCCGGGACCGCAAGCGCCCCCTACCGATAGGGCTCCGGCACGGTCCGACGGCGTTGAGCATGAGCCAGTCGCCGGTGGGGATGCCGAACTGCGACGGCAAGTGGCGAAATCGAAGCAGCGTTATGCGTCCTTCGGCGAAATCACGAGCGTTCTCATGCGCATCCCGCAGCTCAAAGAAAAGCCCATCTCGACCCTGGAAGCACTTGTGGTTCCGGCCGTCGCGACTGGACAATTCATGATCGCCGAAACACAGGCGAAGGAAGACGGATCCATAACACCTGTTGCGGCGATCCTGTGGGCGAGCGTATCTGATGAAGTGGACGGCCGCCTGTCGGCTCGCTCCGATGGGCCGGTCACGCTTGCACCGAAGGAATGGGAAAGTGGAGACATCCCGTGGCTGATCCTCGCCGTCGGCGACAAGCGCTTGGTGGAGGCGCTGACGCAGAAGGCACAGGAAACCGCCCTTAAGGGCCGACCCCTGAAGTCGAGGGTTGCTGCTGGCGGGGACGGTAGCGCTCCGGCAGTCACCACGCCCCTGAACTGAGAAAGTTCGGGATTAGAGCGTGATCCATTCAGGTTGAATCGATCGCGCTCTCGCCCTCTTTGTTTTGTCGCATGATCTGGTCCGAAAAGTCTGCCAACTTTTCGGGATCATGCTCTAGTTGCGCGTGGTGAACGGCTCGACCTGCATACCGCTGCGCACGAACTGCACCATCACCATCAGGCCCAAGAAGAAGAACACGGCCTGGAGGGCATAGGCGCCGTAGACGCCAAGGTTGAACAGGCTGGCGATCGCCCAGCCGCCGGCGAAGGCGGCGCCGAACACCTCGGCGGCGATCAGCACGGCGGCGGAGAGCACGGTGGTAACGTTCTGCCACAAGATACGGCGCTCGCCGGTAGGGCCCGCTTGGCTCGTCTGATCCATCACTTCGTTCCTAGAAGGCGATCCACTCCGCTTGAATCGATCGCGCCCTATTCTCCTTTGTCTTGTCGCATGACCTTGTCCGAACAGTCTGCCAGCTTTCGGGGTCACGCCGCCCTAGTGATGCGGCACCAACGCTTGAGCTCGTCTCATCGTGTGGGGTGCCGCATCACAAAGCAACGGATTAGCTAGTGTTTCTTACCTGACGGTCCGGGGTCGGACCGTCAGAGAAGGAAACACTGGCGATGACATGAGCACGAAACCAAATCCGCAATCAAGCCGGACTCGCCCCCCTCTCGATCCGTCTTGCCAGGGAATGCTCCTGTTTGTTTTGTCGCATGATCTTCTCCGAAAAGCCTGCAACTCTTCGGGATCGCGCTCTACTCCTCGGGCCGCTGAGTGCCGCGCAGCGACTTGACGCCCGCCCGACGTTTCTTTGCGGTGAGCCGGCGCTCGCGCGAGGCTGCGGTCGGTCGCGTCGGCCGCCGCGGCTTGGGCCGTATGGTCGCCTGGCGGATCAGTCCGACCAGACGCGACATCGCGTCCTCGCGGTTCTTCTCCTGGGTGCGGTGTCGCTGCGCGGTGATCACCAGCACGCCGGCGCGCGTCAGCCGGTGGCCGGCGAGGCGCAAGAGGCGCGCGCGCACCTCTTCAGGCAGCGCGGGCGAGCGCAGCACATCGAAGCGCAGTTGCACCGCGGTCGCCACCTTGTTGACGTTTTGCCCGCCGGGTCCCGCAGCGCGGATGAAGCGCTCCGAGACCTCCGATTCGTCGATTGCGATCGTATCCGTGACGCGGATCATCTCGGCCGCCGTCAACAAAGCATGATTCCGAAAGGTGGCAGACTTCTCGGACAAGATCACGCGACAAACAAGGAGCACGATCCCGAAAAGTTGCAGATTTTTCGGACAAGATCATGCGACAAACAAGAAGCATGATCCCGAAAAGCTGCAGACTTTTCGGACAAGATCATGCGACAAAACAAAGAGAGATCGAGCGCGATCGGATCAACCTAGTTGAATCGCGCTCTCGTGTTTCCTGCTCTGACGGTCCGACCCCGGACCGTCAGGCAAGCAACACGAGTCGATCCAATGCTTTGTGATGCGTCACCAACACGATGAGACGAGCTCAAGCGTTGGTGCCGCATCACTAGCGTGCGCCGGCGGCCGGGGGACTATCGGCAGGACCCGACGCCGGACCGGCGATCGTCACGAGCATCTTGTTGTCGAGCAGCCGCCGCGCCACGCGTTTGGCATCGTCCAGGGTCACGGCATCGATCAGTTCTTTGCGCTTGTCGATATAGTCGATTCCCAGTTCGTCGAGCTGGATTTGCACCAGCCGGCGGGCGATCTTGTGCGAGGCGTCGAGGGACAAAGCAAAGGAGCCCTTGAGGAATGATTTGGTCTTGGCGAGTTCCTCGGCCGTCGGGCCCTCCTGCGCCATACGGCGCAACTCGCTGTTGATGAGCGCTACCGTCTGTTCGACGCGATCCGCCCGCGTTGCCGTCATCACGAAGAACAAGGCCGTGTGCCTGAGCGGCAGCAGCATGGAAAAGACGCTATACGCAAGGCCGCGTTCGTCGCGCACCTCGCGATAAAGGCGCGAGGAGAACGAGCCGCCGCCGAGTATGTGGTTGACCATGTAAGCAGCGAAGTAGTCGGGGTCCTTGCGCGCGATCCCCCGACCGCCGAGCACGAGCGAGGACTGCGCGACATCGACGGGCACCGATACGCGCTCACCGAGGTCTTGTGGTGCGCGATCGGGCACCGGTGCGAGATCGGCCTCGGCCGGCAGGGTTCCGAACACCCGGTCGACCAGGCGGCCGGCCGTAGCTGCATCGATATTGCCGACGATTCCGATCTTGAGCGAATCGCGGGCAAACACCCGGCCGACATAGTCCTTGAGGTCGGCGATGGTGATCGCCTCGACCCCGTCGATCGTGCCTTTGATCAAATGGCCATAGGGATGGCCGGAAAAACCGGTCTCCCACCAATGCCGCCCGGCAAGATCGCTCGGCCGCTTGCTCTCGCGGCGCAGGCTCGAGAGAATCTGCGCACGGATACGCTCCACCGCCTCGGAATCGAACCGCGGGGCCGTCAGCGCCAGCTTCAACAGGTCGAACGCCTCGTCGCGATGCGCGACCAATGTGCGCAAGGTGCCGGTGATCGTATCGCGGCCGGAGTCGAAGTGCAGCTCGATCGCTTTGGCCTCCAACCGTTCGCTGAAGGCACGCGCGTCGAGCTCCCCCGCGCCTTCATCGAGCAGCCGTGACGCCATATTGGCGACACCCGGCTTCCCCGCGGGATCCTGGCTCGAACCGCCGCGGACGGCGAACTCCATGGCGATCAGTGGAGCCGAGGGTTCGCGCACGAGCCAGACTTCGATACCGCCCGGGCTCGTGACGCGTTCGATCGTGACCGCAAGCGCCGGACCCGCGATCCCCGCCACAAAGCCGAGGACGAGCGCTGTGCGAACAAGGACGCCGCGCATGCGCGATCGGGCAAGGCCGCTCACGATCTTTTCTCCTCTTTCGCCGGCAGCGATTTGACGAGATACCCCGTAACCGAGCGCCGCCGGTCGAGCCAGGTGCGCGCCGCCGCCTGAACCTCGGCCGCGGTCACGGCTTTGACCCGCTCCGGCCAGGCGAGCACATCCCGCACCGTCGAGCCGGTGCTGAGCGCGGCACCGAACCAACGCGCCATGGTTGCCTGGTTGTCCTGAGCGTAGATGGCGTCGGCGATCAGGCGCGTCTTGGCACGTTCCAACTCTGCGGCCGTCACGCCATCCGCGATGATCGCGGCGATCGCGTTGTCGATCTCGTCTTCGACCGCGGACAAGGCAATGTCGGGCCGCGGCACGGCGTAAATGCTGAACCGGGTGGCGTCGAGCGCGGAGCCGCGATACGCCGCGCCGGCGATGGTCGCAAGCTGCTTTTCCATGACGAGGCGGCGGTAGAGCCGGCTGTTGGCGCCGGCACCGAGAACATGCCCAAGCACGTCGAGCGCCTCTGCCTCGCCTTGTTCCGCCGTCGCATAGGACGGTACGAGATACCCGCGATGCACGCTCGGCTGCGCCACATTGGCATCGTCCATTGTGACGCGGCGCATCGCCACCGGCTTGGGCTCCTGCGGACGGCGGCGCGTCTCGATGCCGGCGCGTTGTGGGATCGCGCCATAGGTTTCTTCGGCGAGCACCTTCACCTCGTCGGCACCGACATCGCCTGCAACGACGACGACGGCGTTTCTCGGGTCGTAGAAGCGCCGGTAGAAGTCGAGCGCGTCTTCGCGATTGAGCCGCTCGATCTCGTCTCGCCAGCCGATCACCGGACGGCCATAAGGATGATTGAGATAGAGCGCCGCCGCGATCTGCTGGCCGAGGCGCGCGGTCGGACTGTTGGCGACACGCGTATTGTATTCTTCGATGACGACGTCACGCTCGGCGCGCACATGCGCGTCGCTGAACTTAAGGCCGGTCATGCGGTCGGCCTCGAACGCCATCACGTCGCGGAGATAACGACGCGGCACGCGCTGAAAATACCCGGTATAGTCGGTGGTAACGAATGCGTTCTCCTTTCCCCCGATGGTGCTCAGCATTTTCGAAAAACGCCCGGCCGGGTTTTTCTCCGTGCCCTTGAACATCATGTGCTCGAGGAAATGGGCAACGCCCGACTTACCGGGCAGCTCGTCGGCCGACCCCACTTTGTAATAGATCATATGCGTGACCACCGGCGCCCGACGGTCGGTGATGACGACCACCTGCAGCCCGTTCTTGAGCTTGAATTCGCTGACATCCGGCGTCTGCGCGTGCGCCGGCGGCACGATGGTCATCAGCGTCGCAACGGCGGCTGCGACGGCGATACGTGAAAAGCCTCGAGCGGTCATGGAATCCCCGTTGAGCGTCTGGCCCGCATTGTTTCTGGAAAGCACCAATGTCGCAAATGACAAAACCGAAAGGTTGGCGCTTAACCATCACGCGGAAAGCGGCGCGCCAAAGGCACGCCGCCATAAAACCTTGCCGGACAAGGAACTCGATCGCTGGTCGGCCTGTCTATTGCAACTCCCCAACCGCTTGATCCATCGGATCCGCGGCCCTTACACGCTCTTGGGCCGCGCTGTAGCCGTAAGGCTGGCGCGGGGACGGCGTCAGATAACCCGGCGGCGGCTTCGTCAGGTCGGTGCGGCTCGGCTCGCCCCGAAACACGGCTGTCTCTCCGTCGCGGGCCCCAAATCCGAGCATCTTGCGCCAATCCTTGAAACCCGTGAATCCGAGTTCCCAGGGCCGTGCCTGATTCATCGCTTCTTCCACCGGCCTTGCCTGATCCGCCGAAGGGCTCGGCCGGCGCTGCCCCGGTCCGTCCAGTTGGCTCGGCAGAAGCGGACGCGCTTCGGCCTCGAAGTCGACCGGCTTTCTTTCCCGGGTCGCCGCTTCCCGGCGCGCGCGCACATCCGGATCATCGGGCCAGACGGGATCGCGCTCGACCAAAGAGGAGTCTTCCGGTGGCGGCAAATCGTCGGTTGGCGGCACGACCAGGGGAGAGCGTTCGCGATAGTCGATGACCGGTCCCCCGTCGCGCTTGAGGCCAAGACCCTCCAACACATTGCGCAATATCTTGACGTCGAGCATTTCGTCGTCGGCCGCGATCGCTCGGCCGCTGCCCCCGGGCACAACGAGCATCCCGACGAACAACAGGGTGATGGCGGCATGCGCCCACCCTCGCCTCGAAACGTCCTGCAACATGACCCTAACCCCCTCCTGGATCAACGCCGTTGCGGCGGATCGACCAATCGCCATCCCCTTGTACCGCCTCGATTATAGGCTGGATCAGGGCGCTTTTACGGCGTTCTGCCCCAGCAAGGTCTCATAGAGGAGCGCGGCCACGCCGGCAACGATCGCAACGTCCGCAAAATTGAATACATACCACCGGAAGCTGAAATTCGCCGTGGTCAGGTGGAGCGACACGAAATCGAACACGGCGCCGTAGACGAGCCGGTCGATCGAATTGCCGAGCGCCCCCCCGATGATGAGCCCCAGCGCGAGCGCGGTCAGCCGGGTTCCAGCGCGTGCGAGCCATATGGCAAGAAGCGCGACGGCAATCGCCTTCACGGCGAGCAGACCCCATTGACCGAGCGGACTGGCCTGGGGGAACAGCCCGTAGCTGATGCCGAAGTTCCATACCGGCACGAGATCGAGGAACGGGGCAAGATGGACCACGCCGCGCAACGGGAGATCGAATCCGAACAACAACCAAAGCTTGATAGATTGATCGACGGCAACCGCTGCCGCCGCGGCGAGCAGGCCGAGCAGGACAAGTCGGCGACGAGTTGACACAGTCGAAGGCATCAGCGGCGCATCTTGCCTTCTCTTCGCCCGCTCCGCCTCGGGAAAAGGTGTTCTAGACTTATCTGGCGTTCAGCCATGCGGGCCTGTTACTCCGCCGGCGGATAGAGCGCATCGAGCTCGCGCATGGCCTCGGCGTCACGCGGGCTGAGGTCGGGGTATTTCGGATCGTCTCCGATATGGAGCGAGATCTTCCAGGAGCGCGCACACTTGCGCCCCTCGGCAAGCTGCGGGACCACAGCGACGCCTGGCACGTCGGGCAGGCGGAACGCATCGGCGGGACCTTCGCCTTTGATGAGCGTGCCGGCCGAGGTGATGCAGATTTCCGCAAGGTCGATATCGACCATCGCGCTGAACAGGTCATCGTTGGTGACATAGACGAACGGATCGGCCTCGAGCGAGGAGCCGATGCGCTTTCCCGCCCGTTCGAGTTCGAGCGCGCCGGTCACCACGCGGCGCACGGTGCGCACTTTGCGCCATGTCTCGGCAAGCGGATCATTGCGCCATTCCGCCGGCACTTCGGGAAACAGCTCGAGATGAACGGAGCCCTCGGTGGCGGGATAGCGCGAGAGCCACGCCTCCTCGGCGGTGAAGCACAGCATCGGCGCGAGCCAGGTCACGGTGCAGTGGAACAGGTGATCGAGCGCGGTCAGGCATGACCGCCGGGTGACCGAGGAGATCGGGTCGCAATAGAGCGCGTCCTTGCGGATATCGAAGTAGAATGCGGACAGATCGACCGTCATGAACTGATTGAGCGCGGCGAAGATGCGCTTGTAGTCGAACCCCGCATAGGCCTCGCGCACCAGCGCGTCGAGCTCGGCGAGCCGATGCAGCATGTAGCGCTCAAGCGCCGGCATACGCTCTGCCCGCACCCGATCCTCCTCGCGGAAATGCGCGAGATTGCCGAGCATCCAGCGGATGGTGTTGCGCAGCTTGCGATAGGTCTCGACATTGGTCTTGAGGATTTCCCCCCCGATGCGCAGGTCGTCTGCATAGTCGGAGGCGCAGGCCCACATGCGCAGAATGTCGGCGCCTGACTGACTGATCACGTCCTGCGGGGCAACGGTGTTGCCGAGCGATTTCGACATTTTGCGGCCCTGCTCGTCGAGCACGAAGCCGTGGGTGAGCACGACGTCGAAGGGCGCGCGGTCGCGCGTGCCGCAGGATTCGAGCAGGGAGGAATGAAACCAGCCGCGGTGCTGATCGGAGCCTTCGAGATACATCACGAGGTCGCTGCCGCCCTCGACCTTGCGGCGCAGCCCGGCGAAAGCGGGGAAGTGGCGCGCGTCCTCCAGCACGAAGGCATGGGTCGAGCCCGAATCGAACCAGACATCGAGAATGTCCTCGATCTTCTCCCAGGCGGCGGGATCATCGACGAGACCTGTGAGGAAGCGCTCGCGCGCGCCGGCGGCATACCAGGCGTCGGCCCCTTCCGCCTCGAACGCCTCGGAGATGCGCGCATTGACGCGGGCGTCCTCCAGCACCTCGAGCGCGCCGCAATGCTCGCGGACGAACAGCGTGATCGGCACGCCCCAGGCGCGCTGGCGCGAGATCACCCAGTCGGGCCGGCTCTCGATCATGCCGGTGATGCGGTTCTCGCCTTGCGGCGGTACCCAGCGCGTTGCCTTGATGGCCGCGAGGGCCCGCACCCGCAACGTATCGCCCTGTTTGGCGAGAGCAGCAGTCGGTTCCCCATTCACCTCTGCCCTTTGGGGAGAGGTCGACGCCGAAGGCGTCGGGTGAGGGGATCGGGACTGCGCGGCTTGCGCCCCCTCACCCGCTCGCTGCGCTCGCGACCTCTCCCCCCCAGGGAGAGGTGTCGTCGGGTCAAGGTCGCAGCGGGACACATCCCGAATGTCGCGGTCCATGGCGATGAACCATTGCGGCGTGTTGCGGAAGATGACCGGCTTCTTCGAGCGCCAGGAATGCGGGTATTGATGCTTTAGCCTTCCGCGCGCGACGAGCATGCCGGCATCGATCAAGGCCTTGATCACCGCCTCGTTGGCCTCGCCCTTCTCGCCTTTCTCGGTGATGACGCGCAGGCCCTCAAACCCCGGCGCGTCCTTGGTGAAGCGGCCGTCGGCATCGACGGTATAGGGGATATGCGTGTCGACCCCGCGCGCCTTGAGCTCGCGTGTCTGCTCCATCCAGATATCGAAG
Source organism: Xanthobacteraceae bacterium (assembly GCA_028282095.1). Classification (GTDB taxonomy): domain Bacteria; phylum Pseudomonadota; class Alphaproteobacteria; order Rhizobiales; family Xanthobacteraceae; genus Rhodoplanes. The sequence continues at coordinate 25,239 of JANQIP010000213.1, forward strand.
TCCTCACGGCCATGGCCCGGTGCGGTATGCACGAAGCCGGTGCCGGTCGAGTCATCGACATGCTCGCCGGCGAGGAGCGGAACACAAAAATCGTAGCCCAGCGGCCGCAGAGGATGGTCGCACAGTAGCGCGGCGAGAACATCCGGCGGTACCGCGTCAACCTTCCTGAACCCTTGAACGCGCGCCTGCTTGAAGACGTCGTCGGCGAGATTGTCGGCGATGATCAACCGATCGCCGCTCTTCGCCCAATTGTCGGCGGGCGCCTCGGTCACCTCAAAGAGACCGTAAGGAATCTTGGTCGAGAAGCTGATCGCCCGATTGCCGGGCAGCGTCCACGGTGTCGTCGTCCAGATCACGACGCTCGCGGCTTCATAAGGGGGACTCGCTTTGCCGACCGGGAACTTCACCCAAACCGTGTCGGACACATAGTCTTCGTATTCGACCTCGGCCTCGGCGAGCGCGGTCTGCTCGACGACCGACCACATCACCGGCTTGGAGCCGCGATAGAGCGTGCCGTTCGCCGCGAACTTCAACAGTTCGCGCGCGATCTGCGCCTCGGCGGGAAAACTCATCGTCGTATAGGGATGGTCCCAATCGCCGGTGACGCCGAGCCGCTTGAACTCCTCGCGCTGGACGTTGAGCCAGTGCTCGGCATAGGCGCGGCACTCCTGGCGAAACGCGATCATCGCTGCGGGATCGGACAGATCGGGCTTGGCCTTGTTCCTGGCGCGGTAGTTCTCCTCCTCGATCTTCCACTCGATCGGCAGGCCGTGGCAGTCCCAGCCGGGCACATAATTCGAATCGAAGCCCAGCATCTGCTGGCTGCGCGTCACCACGTCTTTCAACACTTTGTTGAGCGCGGTGCCGATATGGATGTTGCCGTTGGCGTAGGGCGGGCCGTCATGCAGCACGAAGCGGTCGCGCCCGGTTGCTGCCTCGCGCAGGCGCCGGTAAAGACCGATCGTCTCCCAGCGCGCGAGAATCTGCGGCTCCTTCTGCGGCAGACCGGCCCGCATGGGAAAGTCGGTCTTCGGCAGAAACAGCGTCTTCGAATAGTCGCGGGTGGGTTTTTTCACGATCTCGTTCATGCGCGCCTTCTAACAAGCGGGAAGCGGCGCGGGAAGGGCCGGCCCCTTGGACGATGGCGCGTGGCATGCCATATTGTGTTGTCCAGGATAAGACGGCAGGATCGAACCTATGGGCGCGATGGGTACCGAAACGTCTCTCAAGCGTTCCGAGCGGGTCATCGCGCTTGCTGAAAGGGTTTTTGGCGATAAGGGTAAAGCGCTTCGTTGGTTGCGCCAGCCGAAACGGGCCCTGGACGGCGCAACACCCCTCGCGAGCCTTGGGAGCGAAGCGGGCGCTCAGGCCGTTGAAGAAATGCTCTATCAGATACAGCACGGCATGGTCGCATAGGCCCTCCGCGTGAAATTGTGGCGCATTTCTGAGTTCACAACCCTTTCTGGCGAAGGCGGATTGCTAGCTTCGGGACGGTGGCACTCGCGCGGGCGTCCCGTCGTTTACCTGTCAGACCACCCGGCATCGGCCCTGCTCGAAACGATCGTGCGCCTGCAGGTGGACCCGGATAACCTCCCGGACACCTACAAGATCCTATCGATCGAGACGCCGGACGATATTGCGATCAACGCGGTCGAGGAAGCCGGGCTCGCGAGTGGCGTAGCGACGTTTCGATCACCCGCAGTCTCGGCGATGATTGGCTCGTGAGCGGTCGAACCGCGCTGCTGCGGGTACCGTCCGCCCTTGTTCCATTCGCGTTCAACTATCTGCTGAACCCACGTCACCCTGATTGCAAGCGGATCAGATTGATTGAGGCTGCAAGGATCGCGCTCGATCCACGCCTGCTGACGTAACCGATCAATGTCGGTCAATACGGCCCGAGCGCGGCGATCGGCGGGAAGGCGCCCTGCTCCCGCGCCAAGGCCGCGCGCGCATTGTCGGCGTCCGCTTCCATTTGACGTACAAGATCCGGGATCGAGGCGTATTTCTCCTCGGGCCTGAGCCGGGCAATGAACGAGACATCGAGCATCCTGCCGTAGAGATCACCGGCAAAATCGAACAGGAAGACTTCGAGCAGCACGACGCCGGTGTCGAACATCGGGCGGCGGCCGAAGTTGGCAACGCCGTCATAGCGCGCCTCGCCGAGCCCAACGCGCACCGCATAGACGCCGTGGGCAAGGCCGCACTGTGGATCGAGCCGGATATTCGCGGTCGGAAAGCCGAGCTCGCGGCCGCGTCGGTCGCCATGCACGACCTCACCGGTCACGAACCAGGGATAGCCGAGAAGCTGCGCGGCGAGTTCGACCTCGCCCGCGCCCAGCGCGTTGCGGATCGCTCCGGAGGACACGCGCTGACTGCCGTCCAGATAGGCCGGCACGATATCGACCGCAAAGCCGTGCTCATGCCCCAGGGCCTGCAGCAGGCCGGGCGTGCCCGCCCGCCCCTTGCCGAAATGGAAGTCGTCGCCCACGGTGATGCCGGCGACGGCATAGCGTTCGACCAGGACCTGCGCGACGAAGGCCTCAGGCGTGAGCGCGGCAAGGGCACCGTTGAAGGTCATCACGATCGCCCCGTCGAGGCCGGTCAGCGCAAGCAGCCGCAGCTTGGCAGTGACATCGGTCAGCCGGAAAACGGTAGCGCCGGGATTGAAGAAGGCGCGCGGATGCGGCTCGAAAGTCATCGCCGCGGCGGGACGTTGAAGCGCCCGCGTCCGCTCCATGGCGGCGTTGATGACGACCCGATGCCCGCGATGGACGCCTTCGAAATTGCCGAGCGCCAGCACCGCGCCGTTGAGAGCGCAGTCCACGGGTGCGCCGGTTCCGAGCGCATCGCGGACGACGACGAAGGAGGCGGGCCGCGGCGCAAGGTCGTTCATGTCAGGACGGAGTGGTTTACGCCAAGTTGACGAAGCATGGCCAAGACGATGAGGACACGCCGGCCCCGCAGATGCGTGTTTCAAAGCCGAAATCGCGCCGAATCGCAACACGACCCAAGCCGGTCATGCCGATTGCATATGCGAACCCACCGACGCGCATCGGGTGACCCTCATCCTTCGTACAGCATCGCGCGGTTTGGCTTGTATCGGCTTCACCTTGCACGCGCCTGATTAACCGCTTGTTCAAGGGGTGCTGGTAGCTTGCAACCGTTTGGGGAGTGCCTGGGTCTAACTCGGGCGGTGGAAACTGTCCATACGCGATCGAGACAACAAAGGCGCCGCGCGCAGGCCCAGGCGATGCGTAACGGAGTGAAGCTATGTCTGTCGACCTTTCAATGCCGGTTCTAGTCGTCGACGATTACAATACGATGATCCGGATTCTGCGTAACTTGCTGAAGCAGATCGGATTCCAGGATATCGACGATGCCGAGGACGGTTCCGCCGCGCTCGCCAGGATGCGAGACAAGAGGTATGGCCTCGTCATCTCCGACTGGAACATGGAGCCGATGACCGGCTACGAACTGCTCAAAGAGGTCCGCGCCGATCCGGGCTTGTCGAAAACGCCGTTCATCATGGTGACGGCCGAATCCAAGACCGAGAATGTGATCGCGGCCAAGAAGGCAGGGGTCAACAACTACATCGTCAAGCCCTTCAACGCCCAAACGCTGCAGAACAAGATTCAGGCCGTGTTCGGCGGGTGACACCACAACGCGGCACGGCGCGCCCACGCGCAAGGCGCGCGGCGGAACGTGAGGGACGGTGATGCGAGTGAAGACGGAACATTTGGATGCCCTGGTCGAGTGCCTCGATCGGAAACGCAAGGAGCCGGCGACATTCGCCGATGTCCTTGCGCTCGCGGAAATCAGCGCCCAGTCACTCCGGGTATTCTTTGAAACGATGGACACCACAGTGTATCAAGAGTTGCGTGAGATCGCCGGCTACATCGAAAGGCTGAAGAGCGAGATCGGCGCCCTGCAGGCCGAAGACATTGAAAAGAGCCGCATTCCGGCCGCCGGCCAGGAACTCGGTGCCATCGTCAAGGCCACCGAAAGCGCGACCAACACCATCATGGAATGCGCCGAGGCGCTGTTGGCTGCCGATTCCAGCGATCCGGAGGCCTTGCAGGCGCTGGTCCAGGAAAAGGTCGTTGTCATCTTCGAAGCCTGCTCGTTCCAGGACATTACCGGCCAGCGGATCGCCAAGGTCATCGAGACGCTGCAGCAAATCGAAGCCCGCGTCGGGCGCTTTGCGAGCGCCGTATCCGGGCCGCTGTCCGCCGAATCGACCGATGAGCAGGAGCGCGCAAGCGCCGAGCGCAAGAAGCGCTTGTTGTTGCACGGGCCGCAGCTCGATGGCGAAGGGATCGACCAAAGCGCGGTGGACGATCTGTTCGCGCAAGAACCGGCCGGCAACAAACGCAACGCCCAGTCCAGCGTCGACAAGTTGTTCAGTTAGACCGTGATGGCTTCAGGCTGAATCAACCGCGCTGTTCTCTTATCTTTTCTTTGTTTGGTCGCACGATCTTGTCCGAAAAGTCTCCAACTTTTCGGGATCGTGGTCCCTTTTCCCCGCACGATCTTGTCCGAAAAGTCTCCAACTTTTCGGGATCGTGGTCCC
>JANQIP010000231.1 GCA_028282095.1 Xanthobacteraceae bacterium
GCCATCCTCGACGCCTGCCAGGACGCTTGGCAAAAACTCCTCGCCGAAACCGGCCGCATCACCTCAATCGCCACCCGCCATTGGATCACCCTCAGTCAATCATTCTGAAGGCTGGTATAAGCCGTGGCTTGAGGCGCTTGGTTCCTTCCCCGCTTGCGAGGGCGGGCCGGGGAGGGGCTTTTCAACCCAAAAACTCGGTTCGTTCGCGCGAAAGCGAAGAACCAGCCTTGGCAGAACATTCTGGGTTCCGGTTTGCGCGGGGACGAACGGATCAACGGCGACCCCCCAGTGCCCGCGGGCTGAATCTCGAGAGTGCGATGGCCTCAGGCTGATTCAACCACGCCCTGTTTCTCTTTGTTTGGTCGCATGATCTTGCTGAGAAGCCGGCCAACCCTTGGGGTCATGCTCCAGCGCTTCAGGCCACCTGCATTTCGACCACGGGCGAGACGTCCGGGTCGGTTTCGCACACGACGAGGTTGCGACCGTTGCGCTTGGCCGCGTAAAGACAAGTATCGGTGCGCTGGATCAGACTGTTCACGGTGTCGCCGGCGTGCAGGGTGGCAACGCCTGCCGACAATGTTACGCGGCCGAGCAATTCCCGGGTCGAGCGTTTCATCAGCTCTTTACCCATCACCGCCCGCCGGATGTCGTCGGCGATGGCTGTTGCTTCCCGCAGCGGCGTTTCGGGGAGGATCACGGCAAATTCCTCGCCGCCATAGCGGGCGGCGATGTCGTAACTCCTGCTGTTCTGCTTCACGGAGATCGCCACAAGCCGCAGCACCTGGTCGCCGGTGAGGTGGCCATAGGTGTCGTTGACGCGCTTGAAATGGTCGATATCCGTCATGATCAATGAGAGCGCCTGGCCGCGTTCATGTGCCTGCGCGACCGCCTTTGCAAGCGTCTCGTCGAAGCATTTGCGGTTTGCCAAGGTGGTCAGCGGATCGGTGAGGCTCTCCGAGCGGGCCGTCTCGAGGCTATGCTGGAGCTCGACGATTTCCAATCTCGAGGCCGTCAGGCGCGATTCGAGCGCCTGATTGTTCTCCTTCATGTCTTTGACGGTTTCGAGAAGGCCTTCGATGATCGTGCCAATCGCCGCGCGATCCTCGGCATGACCGAGCCGGTCGCTCATGTCGGCGAGGCTTTCGCCGTGCTTGGAGGTCGAGCCGACCGCGCTATCCAGCACCGACATGATCCGCTCGATCTTGTCCATCACCTTGGTGCTGATCTGCTCTGTGTGATCGCTCACGCGCGCCGGCGCAAAGAAACGGGCATGGATTTGCTCGATATCTTCGTGCGAAAATGAACCGGCTGCGGCCAGCTTCGCGTTGATCACTTCGTTGAGAGAGGGATTGTAGCCGGTTGCGTAGTGATACCAAACTTCATAGTAGCGCGGAGAGGCCGACTGCCGCAACGCCTTGATCTGCCCGAGGGCAACCTCGGCGAACGCGATCGAGCGTTCGTGCTCGTCGGGTTTGGCAATCATCGCTGCACTCCGTTTCTTAATGTAATCGGTGCTAGTCCGACAAAAACACAGCCTCGACGCAACGAGGGTGACGTTAGGGCAATTGAGCTAAATATGAAGTAAACGCCGGTCCCGCGGCGCTTGAGAATTGGCATACCGAAGATCGAAGCTGGATGGCGCGCGCTTGAATGCCTTCAGGCGAAGTGGAAACCGGTTCGCCGCCGAAAACGCGACCAACAAAAATCCGGCACAAGCTGCTCGCGTGTAATCAGGCTTTTGCTCGGATGGGACGCAGCAGAAAGGCGGGCAGGTGCATCGGAGCGTCGTCGGCGCGCTCGCGGGTCGGCGCCGGTTGCGGACGGCGGCGCTTAGCGTCCTGCGCGGCCGCCGGCTTGCCTGGCTTGTCATCGCGGCGCGCCGGTCGTGGCGGCTTGCCCTGGCGGGGCGTGCGCGCATGCATGCGGACCGGCTCCGGCGGTTCCTCGCAAGGCGGCCCATCGCGCCACTCGATCGGTTGGCCGATCAACTTCTCGATTGCCACCACCGCTTTCTGGTCGGCCGGAACGACAATGGTCATCGCGGTTCCGGTACGTCCGGCCCGGCCGGTGCGGCCGATCCGGTGGACATAATCGTCGGGATGGTGGGGGACGTCGAAGTTGAAGATGTGGCTGACATCGGGAATGTCGAGCCCGCGGGCGGCGACGTCGGAGGCGACAAGAAGCGTGACGTCGCCTTTGCGGAACTGGTCGAGTGCGGCCGTGCGGGCGGCCTGATCCATGTCGCCGTGCAGGGCGACGGCGGAAAAACGATGGCGCAGCAGCGACCGATAAAGGGTCGCGACATCGCGCTTGCGGTTGCAGAAAATGATGGCGTTCTTCAAGCCTTCGGCCGAACGGATGAGCCCGCGTAGCGTTTCGCGCTTCTGATGCGGCTCGCGGCCGGATTTCACGAGGTTCTGCGTGATCGCCGCCACGGTCGTTGCCGGGCGGCTGACTTCGACACGCGCCGGATTGTGCAGGAACTGATCGGTGATCCGCTGGATTTCCGGCGGCATGGTGGCGGTGAAGAACAAGGTCTGGCGGGTGAACGGCACGAGCTTGCAGATGCGCTCGATATCGGGAATGAAGCCCATGTCGAGCATGCGGTCGGCTTCGTCGATCACCAGCAACTCGACACCGGTCAACAGGAGACTGCCGCGCTCGGTATGGTCGAGCAGGCGTCCCGGTGTTGCGATCAATACATCGACGCCACGTGTAAGCTTGGTATCCTGATTGTCGAACGACACGCCGCCGATCAGAAGCGCGACATTGAGCCGATGATTGACTCCGTATTTGGCGAAACTGTCCTCGACCTGCGCGGCGAGTTCGCGCGTCGGTTCGAGGATCAGCGTGCGCGGCATCCGCGCCCGCGCGCGACCTTTCTCCAGCAGAGTGAGCATCGGCAAGACGAAGGCGGCGGTCTTGCCGGTGCCGGTCTGCGCGATGCCGAGCACGTCGCGATGCGCAAGCACCTGCGGGATCGCTTGATCCTGAATGGGAGTAGGCTTGGTGTAGCCGGCGGCGGCGACCGCCGCTTTGACTTTGTCGGACAGGCCGAGATGAGAAAAAGGCATGGAACCCCAGGAAAAATGAACAGCCCCGTTGCGTCGATCTTGGCGACGGCATGAGCGGGAGCGCGGCCGAACATAGAGCGAACCGCATGGCGTCAAGATAGGCCTAAGCACTGCGATGTCAATGATCAGTGACGCTAGAAGTTAAGTAAATAACGCGATTTCCGTCATATCTGCGTCACGGGAAACGCAAGGAAAAGCCTGGTCGGGCGAGGGCTTTGGCGAGAGCGGGTTTTCCGCTCGGGGAGGGTCGGATGCGAACCCAGATCGGGATTGTCGGAGCAGGTCCCGCCGGCCTCATGCTGTCGCTGTTGCTGCGCCGGGCCGGAATTCACTCGATTGTGCTAGAAGACCGCAGCCGCGAGTATATCGAGAACCGAGTCCGCGCCGGGCTGATCGAGCAGTGGGTGCATGATCTCCTGATCGAGATCGGCGCCGGCGAGCGTCTCCTCCAACAGGGCCTGTTTCACGACGGAATCTATTTCAGCGCGCGCGGTCGGCTCCATCACATCAACTTCAGGGCCCTCGTGGGCAAGGGCGTGACCATCTATGAGCAGAAGGAGGTTGTGAAGGACCTGGCCGCCAAGCTGATCGAAGAGGGTGGGGAGATTGTCTTCGAGGTCAGCGATGTCAGTCTCGATCAGGTCACGACCGCGCGCCCGTTGATCCGTTTTCGTCATCGCGGCGAGGCGCGGGAACTCGTCTGTGACTTCATCGGCGGTTGCGACGGGTTCCACGGTATCTGCCGGCCGGGTATCCCCACCGAATATCTTACGGTCTACGAGCGCGGCTATCCTTTCGGCTGGCTCGGCATTCTCTCCGAATCACCGCCGCCGGCGAGCGAACTGATCTACGCTCATCACGAGCACGGCTTTGCCCTGTTCTCGATGCGCTCGCCGACACTCGCGCGCCTTTACCTGCAATGCGCGCCCGACGAGGACCTGGCGCTATGGCCGGACGAGAAAATCTGGGACGAACTGCGGACGCGGCTCGGCGGCTCATGCGAGCTGCCGCAAGGCCGGATCATGCTCAAGGGCGTGACGCCGATGCGCAGCTTCGTGGTCGAACCGATGCAATATGGCCGGCTATTTCTGGCCGGCGACGCCGCCCATATCCAGCCGCCGACCGGCGCCAAGGGCATGAATCTCGCATTCGCCGACGTCGTCTTTCTCTCGCGCGCACTCGGCGAGTTCTACCGGACCGGCAGCACTGTCGCCCTTGAGGGTTATTCGCAGACCTGTCTCGACCGGGTTTGGAAAGCGCAGCGGTTCTCCTGGTACATGACGCAGCTTCTGCACCGCTTTCCGCACGAAACCGCTTTCGACCGCCGCCGCCAGCTCACCGAGATCGAGTACACCGCAGGATCGAAAGCGGCGGCGACCGCGCTGGCCGAGAATTACGCCGGCCTGCCGCTCGATTGAGGACGAGCATGAGCCCGAAAAGTTGGCAGACTTTTGGGGCGAGATCCCTGCGACCAAGCGTGGAAACATGAGCCCGAAAAGTTGGAAGACTTTTCAGATAAGAACATGGCGCCGATAATAGGAAACCGGGCGCCATCGATCCAGCTTGAAGCAATCGCGCTTTCCCGTCTTGTGCGGTGATTGACGCGCGGTAAAGACCGGCATCAAAATACCTCTCAAATAGATGTCGCATTTGCGCAGTGGCGTGAGCCTTTTGCTCATGGGTCATCATCATACTATGACCCAGGAGAACCATGCGCCGCCTCTTGCGAATCCATTCCATTGAACTCGCGCTTGCCGCCGGGCTCGCCGCGATTGTCACTTCACCCGCCTCGGCGCAATCGCTGTCCGACAGGCTCACGCGGCAGATCGGCGAGGTTCGCAAAACCGAAGCCCAATCTGGTGTTTCTTCCGCGCAGTCGCTGTCCGACAGGCTCACGCGCCAGATCGAAGTGGCGCGCAGAGCCGAATCCAAACGCGATTTTTCTTCCGCGCTGTCGATGTATGGCGACGCACTCGGCGTGCTTTCGGCCGAGGGCGATTCCCGGCGCGTGCTGAGGATGCGAGCAAAGCTGCTTGAGCACCTGGAAGAATATGCGCATGCGGAGGCGGACCTCACCGCCGCGCTTGGCGTTGCTCCGGTCGACCCCAGCCTCTATGTCGATCGCGGCTATTTCTATATGCGTCGGCTGCGTTATGCCGATGCCTTGGCGGATTTTGCCATGGGCGCCCAGCTCAAGCCGACGGATGCCATCTTTCCGTTCGCGGTCGGACGTGTGGAGAATGCGCTCGGGCGCCATGCGCGGGCGATCGACAATTACAACCGGGCGCTCGCCCTTGATCCCGCCAACGGGCGGGCCATGCTGGCGCGGGCCGAGGCGCGTTTCCATCGCGGGCTGTTGCGATCGGCCTGGCAGGATTACACGGGTTCGCTTGCGCTTTCGCTCGAACACAAGGATGATCTTTTTTTCGCATGGCTCGGGCGCGGCTATGTGGCGATGATGCTCGGCGATCTTGACGCCGCAGTCGCCGATTTCGATGCCGCACTCGCCATCAATCCGGATGCGTTCAATGCGCTGTCCTGGCGCGGCTACGCTCATGAACTAAGCGGCCGGCATGATCTCGCGCTCGCCGATTACGAACGTGCTTACGCCTATGATCCTGAAGATAGCACGATGCGTGACAGCATACGGCGCTTGCGCGCAAAGTAGGCGGCGCATTAGATCGGCGAGGGTTGGTGAACCAATCGTCCCGGCGCAAGCGGGATTTGGAGCGCGATCCATTCAGATTGAATCGATCGCGCTCCATCTCTCTATGTTCTGTCGCATTCCGAATAGTCTGCCAGCTTTTCTGGATCGTGTTCCAGAACAACCAAAGCTGAATCCAGCTCTCACAGGAATGGACGGAACGCGGCAATACCAAACTCGTATTGCCTCGTTATATTGTTTCCGGCTGATTAGTTCGGTGACGAACTATGCGGTGCGTTGAGCCCCTTACTCCCTCCCCCGCTTGCGGGGGAGGGTTGGGGAGGGGGCTACTTCATCCGCGACAGAGGCCGTCCTGTGGACCCCCTCCCGGTTTGCTCCGCAAACCGACCTCCCCCTTTCAGGGGGAGGTAATAGGACATAAACCCGAGGCAATCACTCGGAAAGAGCATTACAGATTCCGTCGGTACTGGCCGCCGACCTCGAACAGCGCGTTGGTGATCTCGCCGAGCGAGCAGCAGCGCACCACGTCCATCAGCACGGCGAACAGGTTCTCGTTTCGCGTTGCCGCCGCTTTCAGGCGCGCCAGAGCAGGGCCGGATTCGGCCGCGTGTCGTTCCTGGAAAGCACGCAGCCGCGACACCTGCGACTGCTTTTCTTCTTCGCTCGAGCGCACGAGCGAGGCCGGAGCGACGGCTTCGCATGTGCTGCTGCCGTGGAACATATTGACGCCGACGATGGGCAGGCTGCCGTCGTGCTTCTTCTGCTCGTAGAGAAGCGACTCGTCCTGGATCTTGCTGCGCTGATAGCCGGTCTCCATGGCGCCGAGGGCGCCGCCGCGCGCAGCGATGGCGTCGAACTCGCGCAGCACCGCCTCCTCGACGAGATCGGTCAGTTCCTCGATCACGAATGCGCCCTGGTTCGGATTCTCGTTCTTTGCCACGCCCCACTCGCGGTTCAGGATGAGCTGGATCGCGACGGCGCGGCGCACGCTCTCCTCGGTCGGCGTCGTCACCGCCTCGTCATAGGCGTTGGTGTGCAGCGAATTGCAGTTGTCATAGACGGCGAGCAAGGCCTGCAGCGTGGTGCGGATGTCGTTGAAAGCCATCTCCTGGGCGTGCAATGAGCGCCCCGACGTCTGGACATGGTATTTGAGCTTTTGGGAGCGCTCGTTCGCACCGTAACGGTGCTTCATCGCGATCGCCCAGATGCGGCGCGCCACCCGGCCGATCACGGCATATTCCGGATCCATCCCGTTGGAGAAGAAGAACGAGAAATTCGGCGCGAAATCGTCGATATGCATGCCGCGGGCAAGATAGGCTTCGACATAGGTAAAGCCGTTGGCGAGGGTGAAAGCGAGCTGCGAGATCGGATTGGCGCCGGCTTCGGCGATGTGATAGCCGGAGATCGATACCGAATAGAAATTGCGAACATTGTTCTGGACGAAATACTCCTGCACGTCGCCCATGAGCTTGAGGGCGAAGTCGGTGGACAGAATGCAGGTGTTCTGTCCCTGGTCCTCCTTGAGGATGTCGGCCTGCACCGTGCCGCGCACATTGGCGAGCGCCCGCGCACGCAACTCGCCCGCCTCGTCCTCGGTCGGCGCGCGTCCCTGCTCCTCGTAAAAGCGATCGATCGCCTGGTCGGCCGCGGTGTTGAGGAACATAGCGAGGATCATCGGCGCCGGGCCGTTGATGGTCATCGACACCGAGGTCGTCGGGTTGCAGAGATCAAAGCCGGCAAACAGCGTCTTGACGTCGTCAATCGTTGCGATCGAAACGCCGGAATTGCCGACCTTGCCGTAGATATCGGGCCGCTCATGCGGATCGGCGCCATAGAGCGTCACCGAATCGAACGCGGTCGACAGGCGCTTGGCCGGCATGCCCTCGGAGAGCCGATGGAACCGCCGATTGGTGCGTGACGGATCGCCTTCGCCGGCGAACATGCGGGTCGGATCCTCGTTCTCGCGCTTGAACGGGAATACGCCGGCGGTGAAGGGAAAGGATCCGGGCGCATTCTCGCGGCTGAGCCAATTGAGGATTTCGCCGTCATCCCGCCAGCGCGGCAGGGCGACTTTGCGCAGGGGCGTGCCGGAGAGTGTCGTATGGGTCAGGCTTGTGCGGTTTTCCCTCTCGCGCACTTTGGTGACGAGTTCGGGGCCCTCATAGTTCTTCGCGGTCGCCGGCCAGGATTCGAGCAGCGCGCGGTTCTCGGGCGATAGCGCTGTATCCTTTTCCGCGATCAGCGGCTCGAACGCGCTGGCCTCACGGCCGCATGCGAGAAAGACATCGCGCGCGCGGCGAAGCGCTGCCCGGTCGCGCGCCAGTTCGCACTGCTCGGCGGTGCGCCGGTGATAGCCGCGCACGGTCTCGGCGATCTCGGCGAGATAGCGCGTGCGATCGAGCGGCACGATGGCGCGGCCGGCGGATGACTGCTTCACCGTCACCCGCGGCAGCCAGCGCTGGCCCGCCGCAAGCCCGAATGCGGTCAGCCGCTCCCACACCGCCTGATAGAGCGCGGTGACGCCGTCGTCGTTGAAACGCGAGGCGATCGTGCCGAAGACCGGCATCTGCTCCAACGGCCGTTCGAACAGCACATGGTCGCGCTGATACTGCTTGCGCACGTCGTGCAGCGCGTCCTCGGCGCCGCGCCGCTCGAACTTGTTGATGGCGATGAAGTCGGCAAAGTCCAGCATGTTGATCTTTTCGAGCTGGCTCGCCGCGCCGAATTCCGGCGTCATCACATAGGTGGAGACATCGGCAATGTCGGTGATCGCCGCATCGCCCTGGCCGATCCCGGAGGTCTCGATGATGATCAGATCGAAGCCGGCCGCCTTGCAGGCGGCGAGCGCATCGGGGATGGCGGCGGACAGTTCGGCGGTGGCGCCGCGCGTCGCCAGCGAGCGCATATAGATGTTCGGATGCCCGAGCGCATTCATGCGGATGCGATCGCCGAGCAGGGCGCCGCCCGAGCGCCGCCGCGACGGGTCGACCGCCAGCACCGCGATCTTGAGCTCGTCCTGATAGTCGAGGCGGAAGCGGCGCAGCAGCTCGTCGGTCAGGCTCGATTTGCCCGAGCCGCCGGTGCCGGTCAGCCCCAGCACCGGCACCGCAAGCTGTGCCGCGTCGGCAAGGATGGCGGTAATTTCGGGCGGGCAGGTGCCGTTCTCGCAGGCGGTGATGATGCGGGCGAGTGCACGCCGGTCGCCGGCAGTGAACGCTGACGGATCGGCCGGCTGGCGCGCCGCGAGGTCGAAATCAGCGTGGGCGATCACGTCGTTGATCATGCCCTGCAGGCCCATGGCCTGGCCGTCATCGGGCGTATAGATGCGCGTGACCCCATAGGCATGCAGGTCCGCGACCTCATGCGGAACGATGACACCGCCGCCGCCGCCGAACACTTTGATCTCGTCGGCCCCTGCTTCGCGCAGGAGGTCGATCATGTATTTGAAGAACTCGATATGGCCGCCCTGGTATGATGTGACGGCGATGCCGTTGACGTCCTCCTGCAGCGCGGCGGTCACGATCTCCTCGACCGACCGGTTATGGCCGAGATGGATGACTTCGACGCCGGTCGCCTGCAACAGACGCCGCATGATATTGATCGACGCGTCGTGTCCGTCGAACAGGCTCGTGGCGGTGACGAAGCGGACCTTGTGGCGAGGGCGATAAGCGACCGGTGCGAGCTCCGCCGGCGCAACGCGCGTCGCCCCCGGCATGACCTTGGACCCTAATTCGTCGCGCCCCATATCAAATCCACCTTATGTAACGACCGTAACTGAGTACCGAAATCAACTCGGTGCAACCGAATATCCGATATCGATAAAGCAGGTCGGGATACAACAAAATAGGCTTTTCCCGATCTGACCCGAAAGGAGGAGGGCAGCGCCGCAAGCCGGCTGAGCAACCGGCTTGCCCTTTCCATACGGGTGAGCGCCTAGAGGCGCATGATCCTGTCCGAAAAGTCTGCACCTTTTCGGGATCATACGACGTCTTCTTTGCGCATGATCTTTTCCGAAAAGTCTGCGCCTTTTCGGGATCATGCGACGTCTTCTTTGCGCATGATCCTGTCCGAAAAGTCTGCAACTTTTCGGGATCATACGCTAGTCCGTACGCCAACCGGCGCGTAGTGTTCAGGCGAGCCAACGCTTGCGCCGCTTATAGTGCTTGCCTTCGCGGAACGACTTACGCTTGCCCTCGGCAATGCCGAGATAGAACTCCTTGACGTCCTCATTGTCGCGCAATGCCGCCGCTTCGCCGTCCATCACCACCCGGCCATTCTCGAGGATGTAGCCGTAACGAGCGAAGTTCAGCGCCATATTGGTGTTCTGCTCGGCGAGCAGGAACGACACGCCGGAGGTCTGGTTCAGGTTGCTCACGATGGTGAAAATCTCGTCGACCACCTGCGGCGCAAGACCCATCGAAGGCTCGTCGAGCAGGATCATCTTGGGGCGTGACATCAGCGCCCGGCCGATCGAGCACATCTGTTGCTCGCCTCCCGAGGTGAAGCCGGCGAGCGCGGCGCGGCGTTCCCGCAGGCGGGGGAAATAGGAATAGACGAGCTCCAGATCGCGTTTAATCTCGGCGCTGCCATCGCGACGGGTGAAGGCGCCGGTGAGCAGGTTTTCCTCGACGGTGAGATGGGCAAAGCAGCGCCGTCCCTCCATCACCTGGATGCAGCCGCGGCGCACCAGCTCGTTCGGCGTCAGCGCCTGAACCTCGGCCTCGTCGAACACGATCGAGCCCTTGGTCACTTCGCCGCGTTCCGATTGCAGGAGATTGGAGATCGCCTTCAGCGTCGTGGTCTTGCCGGCGCCATTGGCGCCGAGCAGGGCGACGATCTCGCCCTTCGGAACCGATAGCGACACGCCCTTGAGGACGAGGATCACGTGGTTGTAGACGACCTCGATATTGTTGACCGCGAGGATGGGGGGCGACGGCGCCCCCCATCTGCGAGCCTCGGTGATGCTGACGGCTTCCTGCATGTCAGGACTAGCAGTCACGCGGAGTGATATTGTTGTCCTTGGCGTACTTCTCGGAATCCTCCTTGATCAGCCTATTGACCACTTCACGATCCGGCTCGTAATAGCCCTCGGAAACGATGTTCCAGGACTTGCCGTCCCATTGCTGGATCGCGACCTTGCCGGGACCCTCGTGGTTCTCGCAGGTGATCTTCACCGGAATGGTGAAGCCCTCGAGCCCGAGCTCCTTCAGCCGCGCCTCGTCGACATCGAGATTCTCGAACCCGTCGCGCACATGCTTGCCCCTGACCTCGATCGTGTTGTGCATCTTCATGGCGGTGCGGATGGCCTCGGTCGTCCACATGGCGGCGACCAGACCGCGATTGTAGAGCACCTCGCCGACCCGGTCCTTGAAGGCCGGATCAACCGCTTTGCCGCCATCATAGACGTACTTGATAATGTCCCTATGGGCGGGGAAGTCGGCGCCCCTGGCATGGAAGGTGCCGGAGAGATAGCCCTTGGCGGCTTCGCCCGACGGCCTGACGTCGTTCTCAGAGCCCGACCACCACACACCGATGAAGCGATCCATCGGATACCGGATCGAGACGGCCTCCTTGATCGCGACCTGGTTCATCACGCCCCAGCCCCACATCAGGACCCAGTCCGGCCTTTCTCTGCGGATCCGCAGCCACGCCGACTTCTGCTCCTGGCCGGGATGATCGACCGCGATGCCGTTGAACTCAAAGCCATGCTTCTTGGCGAGGGCTTCCAACGTGCGGATCGGTTCCCTTCCATAAGCCGAGTTATGATAGAGGAGATGGATCTTTTTACCTTTCAGGTTTTCTATCCCGCCTTCGCGGTCGCCGATATATTTGATCAGCGCAGAGGCTTGGCTCCAATAGGTGGCCGGCGGGTTGAAGATCCACTTGAAGACTCTGCCATTGGTGGCGGAGGTGCGGCCGTAGCCCATCGAAAACACCGGAATCTCGTCGACCGAGGCTTTCGGAATCAGCTGGTAGGTGATGCCGGTTGACAGCGGCTGATAGACCAGCCCACCGGAGGGCGGCTCGCCCTTGGTCTTCTCGTAGCACTCGACGCCTTTCTGGGTGTTGTATTCGGTCTCGCAGTGCACGATCTTGAATTTCGCGCATTCGCCTTCCTTCAGGCAAAGGCCGCCGTCGCGCTCGTTGAGCATCGTGAAGTAGTCGGCGTAACCATTGGCGAACGGAATGCCGTTCGGCGCATAGGGGCCGGTGCGGAAGTCGAGCGCCGGGATGACGAGTTCATAGGCGCCGGCCGTGCCGGCAGCCATCACGGCGAGCGCGGCGGTCGTAGCCGGTTTCATCAATCTGAATCGTGGCATTGCAATTTCCTCCGTTTGGTCTTGGGTCCGACGCCCTGTTGGTTATCGACATGGAGCCTGCGAAAGCGGGCCATCCGCTGGAGCGCGATTGCTTCGGGTCGGTTCGATCGCGCTCCCTTTGTTTGGTCGTATGATCTTCTCCGCAACGTCTGCCAGTCTTCCGGGATCATGCTCTAATAGGGGAAGGGCCAGAGCCGCAGCTTTTCCTTGGCAATCTGCCAAAGCCGAGCCAGCCCGTGCGGTTCGAGAATGAGAAAGCCGATGATCAGGACGCCCATGACCACATATTCGAGGTGCTTGGCGAACACCGTGGTCATGCCGAGCATGTCGACCATCGTGTTCTTGAGGACGATCGGCATCAGCACCAGGAATGCGGCGCCGAGAAAGCTGCCGAGCACCGTGCCGAGCCCACCGATAATGATCATGAACAGAACCAGGAACGAGGTCTGTATGCCGAAACTGTCGCCACCCTCGGCGGCCCCGAGCCAGAGTGTGAACATCATCGCACCGGCAACCCCGACATAGAACGAGCTGACGCCGAAAGCGGAAAGCTTCGCCGCCAGCGGCCGGATGCCCATCAACTCGGCGGCGACGTCCATGTCGCGGATTGCCATCCACGAGCGTCCGAAGCGGCCGCGCACCAGGTTCTTCGCGCCCAGCGCCAATACCGTGACCATAGCAAGCGCGAGCAGGTATTTGGCCGCCGGGTCCGCCCGCGATCCGGTCATCGGCACGCCGAGGAAGTCGCTCGGGGGGACGGTGATCTGGCCGGTCAGGCTGTAATCGCGCAACCAGTCCCATTTATAGAACAGCCACACGAGGAAGAATTGCGCGGCAAGCGTCGCCACTGCGAGGTAGAAGCCCTTGATGCGCAGGCTCGGCAATCCGAACACCATGCCGACGGCCGCCGTGATGAGCCCCGCCAGCAGAAACACGATCACCAGATTGAGCTCGGGGAACAACACCATCAGCTTGAAGGAGGAGTACGCGCCGACGCCCATGAAGGCGGCGGTTCCGAGCGAGAGCTGGCCGCAATAGCCGGTGAGAATATTCAGGCCGAGCGCGGCAAGGCCGAATACGAGAAACGGCAATAGGATCGCATTGGCCATATAGGGCGTGATGAAGAACGGCACGACAAGGAAAGCAAAGAGCAGCACGCCGATGACGAACCAGCGATCCTGCGCGATCGGAAAGATCGCCTGGTCGGCGGCGTAGGATGTCTTGAACTGACCGACTTCGCGATAGAGCATCGTCAATCCCGGCACGGTTTGCGGTGGTTCGTCGGCCGCCGCCTGCGGTCGTCTTGCGACCGCCAAACGGCGTCGTTTGCATAAATCCGATCAGCATGCATCGGCGACACGACCTAGACCCGCCTGATGATCTTCTCGCCGAACAGGCCCTCCGGACGAACCAGCAGGAAGGCGAGGGCCAGCATGTAGGCGAACCAGTTCTCGATCGCGCCGCCCACGAACGGGCCAAGATAGACCTCGGCGACTTTCTCCCCGACGCCGATAATGAGCCCGCCGACAATGGCGCCGGGCACCGAATCGAAGCCGCCCAGGATCAGCACCGGCAGCGCCTTGAGCGCGATCAGCGACAGCGAGAACTGTATGCCGGACTTGGCGCCCCACATGATCCCCGCGACCAAGGCGACGATGCCCGCCGCCGCCCAGACGATCGCCCAGATCGTGTTGAGCGAGATGCCGACCGACAGCGCGGCCTGGTGATCGTCGGCGACCGCGCGCAAGGCGCGCCCGATCCGCGTCCTTTGAAAGAAGATGGCGAGCACCGCAACGAGCACGGCGGCAACCACCGCCGCGACGACCTCAAGCTTGTCGACATAAAGGCCGTAATTGTCGAGGAGCCAATCACTCGCGCCGCTCGGCAGGCCGAGGTCGAGCACTTTGACGTCGGAGCCCCACAACAGGTCGCCGGCGCCCTCCAGCACATAGGCAAGACCGAGTGTCATCATGAACAGAATGATCGGCTCCTGATTGATCAGGTGCCGCAGCACGAGCCGCTCGATCAGGATCGCGAGTAGGATCATCACGCCGACGGTGGCCAGGATGGCGAGCCACGGCGGCATTGCGAGCGCGGGATTGATCTGATGCGTGAACGGAACGGTCCCGCTGAGGAAGCCCGCAAGCGTGAGGCCGGCAAACAGCGCCATCACCCCTTGCGCGAAGTTGAACACGCCGGAGGCCTTGAAGATCAGCACGAAGCCGAGCGCGACCAGCGAGTACATGACGCCGGCCAGTAGCCCGCTGATGACCGTCTCCACAAAAAACAACATTCGCCTGCGTTCCCTCTGCCGATCGGCGGTTAATCCGCCGCTTTGAGCGATCTTTCTCGACCAAGTCTGGAAGTCGCTTCTTTCGCTTTGTCGTCTTTAGTCTCTTTGTCGTCTCCGGTGTCTCTTCGTGGCCGCGCGCGCTCCGGCGAACCGGTTCGCGCTACGCGCAAGTTCTATTGGCCCATGCCGAGATAGGCGCGGATGACCACCGGATCGGTCTGCACCTCGCCGGGAGGCCCCTCGGAAATCTTGATGCCGTGGTCGAGCACGACCACGAAGTTCGACAGGTCCATCACCACGCCCATATCGTGCTCGATCAGCGCGATGGTGGTGCCGAACTGGCGGTTGACGTCGAGAATGTAGCGCGACATGTCCTCCTTCTCTTCGAGGTTCATGCCGGCCATCGGCTCGTCGAGCAGGAGCAGCTCGGGCTCCATCGCCAGCGCCCGGCCGAGCTCGACCCGCTTCTGCAGCCCGTAGGGCAGGCGGCCGACCGGAACTTTGCGAATGTGCTCGATCTCGAGAAAGTCGATGATCTGCTCCACCGCTTCGCGGTGCTTGAGCTCTTCCTTCTGCGCCGGTCCCCAGTGAAGAAACTGCCACAGCAGTCCCTTGTGCATTTTGAGGGCACGCCCCGACATGATGTTGTCGAGCGTGGACATGCCCTTGAACAAAGCGACGTTCTGGAACGTGCGGCCGATGCCGTGGCTCGCCGCGATATAGGGGCGCATCTGGTGGCGCCGCTCGCCCTTGAAGGTGATCGCGCCTTCCTGCGGGTGATAGAAGCCGTTGATCACGTTGAGCATCGAGGTCTTGCCCGCGCCATTGGGGCCGATGATGGCGACGATCTCGCCGCGCTCGATCTCAAAGCTCACCGCCTGCAGGGCGTTCACCCCGCCGAACCGCAAGGACACGTTCTCGATCTTGAGCAGGATGTCGGCCGCGCGCCCGGGATCGACGCGCGACGGCATCCCTTGGAACTGGTGACGTCGGCGCATGGTGGCGAGCATCGCCAGCGCCTCGTCGCGCGACTCGTAAAGGTTGGAGCGAAAACGCTCGGCCTCGGCGCGCTTGCGGATCGTCTTGCGGGTCTCGTCGGTCGCGCCGAAACGCGCGGTGCCATTGCTGTAATTCACATTGGCGAGTTTGCCGCGCAGGGCGAAATCGTCCCATACTTCCGGCGCGACGATGCAGTTCTCATAATTGATGAGAAAGTACCAGCGCCCGCCCATCCGCTCCATCTGGCGGTCGACTTCGTCGTAGAACTGGCGCACCATCTCGCGGTTCGCGAACTCGACATTGCCGAGGTCGATCTCCATGACCTCGAGCGCGGAGTTGAAGCTGATCCGGCCCGCGAAATCGATGGGCTCGGCAATGCGAACAATCACGTCATCCATGCTGCGGCCCTCGTTCGGAACGCGACCTGACTGCAATTGTCGGTGCGCCGACCGTCATTCCGCCGCCTCCTGGCGCGGCAGCCGGGTTCCCGGATGGACTTCCATGTCACGAATCTTGACGCGCGCCGAAATCGCGCCCTTGCGGCCGTCCTCGAAGGTGACCTCGGTCGTGATATCCGCCTCCTGGGAGCCGTCGTAGAGCGCCTTGACAAGCGGCGCATAGCGCTCGGCGATGAAGCCGCGCCGCACTTTCTGGGTGCGGGTGAGCTCGCCGTCGTCGGGATCGAGTTCTTTGTGCAGTATGAGAAAGCGCCGGATCTGGGCGCCCGCCATCACCTCTTCCTCGGCGAGCATCCGGTTCGTCTCGGCGACATGCTTCTCCAGCATGTCATAGACCAGCGGATGGCCGGCGAGTTCCTGGTAGGCGGCGTAGACGACATTGTTGCGCTCGGCCCAGTTGCCGACGGCGGTCAGATCGATGTTGAGCATCGCCGTGACCTGGTGGCGCTGATCGCCGAACACCACCGCTTCCTTGATATTGGGGAAGAACTTGAGCTTGTTCTCGATATATTTCGGCGCGAACAGCGTGTTGTCGGTCAGCCGGCCGACATCCTTTGCCCGGTCGATGATCTTCAGGTGCCCGCTCTTCGGCTCGAAAATGCCGGCATCCCCGGTCTTGACAAAACCGTCGTCGGTCAAGGTCTCGGCGGTCTTGGCCTCTTCCTTGAAATAGCCGATGAACATGCCGGGCGACTTGAACTGCACCTCGCCGCTCTCGGCGATCCGCAGCTCGACATTGGGGGCGGCCGGCCCGACCGTGTCGGGTCGGATATGCCCGTCCGGATGTGCGGTGATGTAAAGGAAGGCTTCGGTCTGCCCATAAAGCTGCTTCAGATTCAGGCCGAGCGAGCGGTAGAACGAGAACAGCTCGGGTCCGATCGCTTCGCCGGCCGTATAAGCCACCCGCACGCGGGACAGGCCCAGCGTGTTCTTCAGTGGTTCGAAGATCAGCAAGCTTCCGAGCGCATAGAGCAGGCGCCCCGCGAAAGGCACGGGCCGCCCGTCGAGGATTGCTTCGCCGTAACGCTGGGCGATGCCGGTGAAAAAACGGAACAGCACGCGCTTGACGCGCGCGGCATCCTCCAGCCGGATGGTGATGCGCGTGAGCATCTGCTCGAAAATGCGCGGCGGGGCGAAGAAAAAGGTCGGGCCGATTTCTTTGAGGTCCTGCATCGCGGTCTCGGTGCTTTCCGGGCAGGCGATGCAAAAACCCGAGACCAGGCCTTGCGCGTAATTGAGATAATGGTCGCCCACCCAGGCAAGCGGTAGATAGGCGAGCGCGACGTCATGTTCGTTGAGCTTGTCGAAAGCGACCGTGTCTGCGGCGGCGTTGATGCAGCCGGCGGCCGAGAGCATCACACCCTTGGACTGGCCGGTGGTGCCCGAGGTGTAGAGGATGATCGAGATATCCGAGCCCTTGCCGGCGGCGATCTCGCTGTCGAGCCAGGCGGTGACTGCCGGGTCTTCAAGCGCCGTCCGGCCGGTCGCAATCACCGCGTCGATCGCGTGCAGGTGCGGGTCGTCGTAATCGCGCAGCCCGCGCGGCTCGTCATACACGATCCGCTCGAGCTTGGGCAGGCGGTCGAAAACCGAGAAGACCTTGTCGACCTGCTCCTGGTCTTGCACGGCGGCGAACCGCACCTCGGCATGGGCGAGCACGAAGGCGAGTTCGTTGGCGACCGCATCGGCATAGACCGGCACCGGAACGGCACCGAGCATTTCTGCGGCAAGGATGGACCAGTACAGCTTGGGCCGGTTGGCGCCGACAATGGCGATCGTATCGCCGCGCTTGAGTCCGAGCCGTCCGAGGCCGGTCGCGTAGGCGCGGACCTGATCGAGCATCTCAGCCCAAGTCCAGGTCTGCCAGATACCGAAGTCCTTATGGCGCATCGCAGGCAGGTTGCCGAAGCGGCCTGCATTGCGCACCAATAACTTCGGGAAAGTGTCCGCTGCGGCGGCACTGACCACGGCATGTCCTCCCTGTGGGCCGGCACGTTGACCGTGCCTGTCACGCCTGACCGTCGCTGAAAGCGGCCTACGTTGTTACTTCGCCCGTCTCTTATTACGGTTTTTCAAGCACGAATCCGCCCGCGCCGCAATCATCCATTTTGTCGACAGCCGGTTTCCACGGAGACGACCTTTAGCCGCACCTATCCACACGCAATAGAATCCCTTCAAGCAGGGCGCCTTCCAAACTAAGGAACCGGTTCCTGCGGCACCGCCAAAAGAAACTCATCGTTACGGTGCACCGCGGTTTTCTTACCGCATGGTCCGGCAAAGTTGGCGGACTAACCGGACAAGATCATGCGATAAAACAAGGAGAAACGCAGCGCGATCGATTCAAGGAGAAGCCGTCGCGCTCTGCGACGGGCGGATATCCAACGACCGACCAAAAAGGCAATGAGGCAATGAGGCAATGCACCGGTCAGCCGGCGGCAACAAGGTCCGGATCGGAACTGTGCGGGTTAGTCGGCGGCAACAAGGTCCGGATTGGAACTGTGCCGGTCCTTGATCTGGGTGACTGCCATGGCCGGCTGCCCATGCCAATCGACCCGCATGGCTTCGCGCACGAGGGCGCCGACCGTCGGCGAGAGCGGTCGACCGCGCACCGTGCACAGATTGACCAGGCGCCAGAGTTCCGGTTCGACCAATGGGTGGGCGATGACGACGTGATCGGTGACGGAAAATTCGGGCATCAGGCTGAATCCCAGTCCCGAGCGCACGATCGCCAACACCCAATCGTCACGCTCGCTGCGATACACCATGCGGCATTCGACGCCGAGCTCACTGAAGAACTGGCCGGCATGGCCGTTGAACTCGCATTTGGAACGATTCACAAGATCGACGCCGTGTAGATCCGTCAGCCGGATCGCGTCCTTGCCGGGCGCCCCGGTTACCACAAGGCCTGCGCTTCGGCAGGCAGGCCTGCGCGCAAGATCAACGAGCCGCGGTCAGCCGAAGTCCGACAATTTGCCGAAGTGCTCGGCCAGCAGGTAGTAGACCGTCACCCGGTTCTTGGTCCGGTCGTCCTTCATCTTGTCGGCGACGGCGGCGAGCGCCTTGTCGAGGTCGGCATCGGACAAGGTCAGACCGAGCTTCTTCTTCAGGAAGTTGTCGCGCACGCGCGCCACCTCTTCCTTGTCGGTAAACGAGACAAGAGCAGAGTCACGCTTGTGCAGCGCAATGCCGCAGTAGCGCACGATGCCCGCAATCGCTTGGTCATTTGCGTTGCTCACATATTTCTTGACGTCGGCAGCCCAGTCCTCAGCCATGAAACTCTCCTCTCATCGCGACCGCTTTGTTAGCAAGATATTCGCCAATCTGCGTGCGCGATAGCACGATTCTGACGAATGCCCGACGGCGACAAAAGCTGCGCCGCCTCCAAACTCAGAAAGGCTGTCGTACGGCTCGACAGCCGTTTTCGTGTTTTCGGCCGACACCGATCTTAACATCGTCGCCGTATTCTTCTATTGCGGTCGTTGGGCAGCCAACAGGAGACACGGCGCGCGCGGCCGGGTTTTGGCGCATTCCTGATCCGCGGACCGGCCTTCCTCGGCGCGGCAGTTCTTGTGGCTGCGCCGGCAGGTGGAACCAGGAGCACCAAGGATGCCCATAAAACGCGCCGATCGTTCACAAGGTTCCGTGCGCGATGCGGCGTGCGTGTCGTCGGTGCGGCCGCGTCATGCCTTGTGTGTGCTAGTGTTCCGACTCTGACGGT
This sequence comes from Xanthobacteraceae bacterium, assembly GCA_028282095.1. GTDB lineage: Bacteria > Pseudomonadota > Alphaproteobacteria > Rhizobiales > Xanthobacteraceae > Rhodoplanes. The sequence continues at coordinate 19,528 of JANQIP010000231.1, forward strand.
CCGACGCCGGACCGTCAGCCCGGAACACTAGTTAATCCGTTGCTTTGTGATGCGGCACCAACACAATGAGACGAGCTCAAGCGTTGGTGCCGCAACACTGGTGAAGACAGTTGGATGTCACCACGCCGTATCATTTCCGGGTCGTCTTCGGGCGATCCTTGGCCTGTTCGTGCCGCGATGACGCATGAACCCCTTCCAACCCCCGTGCCACTGAGGGTCACGAACAAGCCCTCGCAAGGAGAGAAAAATGACGCTTAAGATCGGCGATAACGCTCCGGATTTCGAAGCCGCAACAACGGATGGCAAGATCAAGTTTCACGACTGGATCGGGGAGTCCTGGTGCGTGCTGTTCTCGCATCCGAAAGACTTCACGCCCGTGTGCACGACCGAGCTCGGCTATATGGCAAAGATCAAGCCTGAGTTCGACCGGCGCAATGTCAAGATCATCGGGCTCTCCGCCGACCCGATCGACAGCCACGCGAAATGGGCGATCGACATCAAGGAGACTCAGGGCTTCGCGCCGAACTATCCCGTCATCGGCGACGAGACGCTCGAAATCTCCAAGCTCTGGGGCATGCTGCCCGCGGAGGCCGACAGTGCGGCCCAGCGCACTCCGGTCGACAATCAGACCGTCCGCAACGTGTTCGTGATCGGTCCGGACAAGAAGATCAAGCTGATCCTGGTCTATCCGATGTCGACCGGGCGCAACTTCGACGAGGTTCTCCGCGTCATCGACTCGCTGCAGCTCACCGCGAAGCACAAGGTCTCGACCCCCGTCAACTGGAAGCAGGGCGAGGATGTGATCATCGGCGGCTCGGTTTCCGACGAGGAGGCAAAGACGCTGTTCCCGGGAGGCTGGTCGGCGCCGAGGCCCTATATCCGCATCGTGCCACAGCCGAAATAGCAAGCCAATAAAGCTTGTTAGCGAAAAGTTGGCAGATTTTTTTGGGAAGATCATGCGATAAGATAAAAAACAGAGAGCGCGATCGATTCAAGGAGAAGCCATCGCGCTCCGGCGAGCCTGCCGAGGCCTCCCGGTGTGACTCTGTCGGCCTTGAGTTCGTACCGTCCAATAAGGCACGATCACTTGTAAGACCGAAGGGTAGGGCGGCCATGAGAACGGGAGCATCGCATGATCTTCCGACAGATGTTCGACAGCGTGTCGAGCACCTATAGCTATCTCCTCGCGAGCCGCCGCGGCGGTGAAGCCCTGATCATCGATCCAGTGCTCGAAAAACTGGATCGCTACATCCAGCTCCTGCACGAGCTCGATCTCAGGCTGGTCAAGGCGGTGGACACCCACCTCCATGCCGATCACATCACCGCTCTCGGGGCGTTGCGCGACCGCACGCATTGCATCACCGTCATGGGCGAGCAGAGCAAGGTCGATGTCGTTTCGATGCGGGTCGCCGACGGCGATCGAGTGCAGGTTGAAGGCATCAGCCTGCGCGCCGTCTACACGCCCGGCCATACCGACGATTCGTACAGCTTCGTCATGCCGGATCGGGTCTTCACCGGGGATACTCTGCTGATCCGCGGGACCGGCCGCACCGATTTCCAGAACGGCGATGCGCGCGCCCAGTACGAGTCGCTGTTCGGGCGGTTGCTGAGACTGCCCGACGAAACGCTGGTGTATCCGGCGCATGACTACAAGGGTGATACGGTCAGCACGATCGGCGAAGAGAAGGCATTCAATCCCCGCCTGCAGGTGACGTCGATTGCCGAATATGTCGACTTGATGAATAAGCTCAACCTGCCCAATCCGAAGATGATGGATGTGGCGGTTCCCGCCAATCTCCGCATTGGGTTCGCGCAAGCCGAGGTCGCGCGCCGCGGCTGGGCGATCACCGTTCCGGACGCGCTCGCCCTGATCGGACGCCCCGACATCGCCCTCATCGATCTGCGGGAAGCGCAGGAGCGGGAGAAGCACGGCACCATTCCTGGATCGCTACACGCGCCCTATCCGGACCTCGTCGCGAATATCCGGCCGGGCGGCATGGTGCACGAGCTGGCTCAGGCGAGCGGCAGGCGGATCGTGTTCTACTGCGCATTCGGCGAGCGCTCGGCGATGGCCGTGCAGGCGGCGCAGGATGCAGGCCTCACCTCAGCCTGTCACATCGAGGGCGGCCTCAATGCCTGGCGTAGAGCACGCGGCCCGATAGCCCGATAGCCCGATGCATGATGGCGAAAACCCAGCCGGCTTGTCGGACAAACCCATTGCCTTACTACCGTCCGGACCTGCGCGCCGCGCCACGGAATGAATAGTAAGAACCATAAGCGGCATAAAACGGATTGACGCCGCAATAACCTCCGACGCCGCGGATGGCCGCCCGGCACTGGGCCAAGCTGGAGAAATAGCAGTTGGAGGCGCCACCCTTGACATTGTAATAGGCGCAATAGGGATAGAGCCTATAGCCCGCCTGCGCGCTTGCCGTTGCAGGCGCGAATGTGAGAGCGGCAATCACAGCGGCTAGTCCCGGAAGGACGGTCCGACGCATAGGCGTCTCCTTACAATCATTTGCTACCAGCTCCGACCGGCGCCGGATTGACGGTGCTGCAATAGGTTCAGCGTTCTGCGGCCGACCGTCGTTGGACTCAAACCGCATGCCAGGCTGAGGTTCCACGTCGCCGGTACCTCGATGGGTGCGACCGGCCGGGTGCCGGCCGCAGCGCCGAATTTGAGTACCGTTCGGCTCTGCGCAGGGCAACCCCGAGCGCCGCTTTTCTCGATCAATATCGCCTGCGGGGCGCAAGGCGGCGTTGCTATGGCCCAGCGTCTCCGGCGATGCCGAGTGGCAATCGCATTGTTCGGCCCCCTTAGCCACCATATCGCCATCGCCTCTGCGGCTAGAGCATGATCCCGAAAAGTTGGCAGACTTTTCGGACAGGATCATGCGACAAAACAAAGAGAAATAGAGCGCGATCGATTCAATCTGAATGGATCGCGCTCTAATAGGGTTTGCGCGCGGCGTTGGAGCCGGACGCCGAGTAATATGGGTTGGCACCGCATGTACCGCCGACGCCGCTGACGGATGCCCGGCACTGCGCCAAGGTAGAGAAGGTGCAGCTGTCGGCGCCGTAGTTGTAGTAAGCGCAATAGGGGTAGTTCCTATAGCTTTGCGCGCTTGCCGGCGCAGGCCCGAATGCAAAAGCGGTGATCAGGGCAATCGGTCCGAGTAGGAAGGTGCAACGCATGGCTCATCTCCTTCGATCATTCGCCCTCTTTCCCTGGTTCGCTCGGCGACCTCACAACGGGTACACAGTCATCCGCGGCGATTAGACCGGGTAACCAAATTGTGTGCGAAGCTGGAATTCGACGTTGCTTGCGACGCTGCTACCTCTGCAGCGAGTGGGGAAGAGGCCGCCGCGCTCCTCCGACCGTGGTTCTCGATCGTCGGAGATGAGCGTTTCTTGCAGTTCGCCTTGGATAGTATTGAGCAAGGCAGAGGGCGGCCTGCGTCGGCCTGGTACCGCTCCACCGGCCGTCAGTTGCTTAGCGAATGGCGAGCAGATGGAGCTTTCTCGAAAAGGGAATGGTTGCGTCCATCAGGCTGTTTTTCACGATGCGGCGGGCGACCGGAAGAAACCACGCGCAGGAGGCACTCAAAGCGAGTTCGATGCCACGAGAAATTTCGGAGAGAACACTCACGCCGGCGCCATGAAAAGTGGTGCCCATCGCAAGATATCCGACGGCGCGCCGCTTTGGGTCGGGATTTGAACCGATCAACCGGACCAATGCATCATCGCCATAACGTGGCAATCTCGGCGTAATGCGTGGGGCCGCCATCAGGCGGCCCCGCGCATTTTTGTCAGGCAAACAACGAGCTTTGCCTTCTCGATCAGAATCCGGACCCGTTGCCGCGCGGGCCGCCGAGCGGAAAATAGGGACCGTAAGCGGCATAGAACGAGTTGAAATCGCATGTACCCCCGTTGCCGCTGATGGTTGCCTCGCATTGCCGCCGAGTGGAAAAGGAGCAGTTCGAGAGTCCGCTGTCCGTGTTGTAATTGGCGCACCAAGGATAGAGCCTGTAGCCTTGCGCGCTGGCCGGAGTGGATGCGAACACAAGAGCGGCGATGAGGGCGCCTAGTCCGAGTAGAGCGGTACGCATGGGTCGTCTCCTTCAATCACCTCCCCCCGGTTTTCGGCCGGGGCCGGTCGACGATCTTCAACGAGTGCACAGCCGCCCACGGCCAATGCCTAAGGACTCAAACTGCCGCTCGGGAAGGGGTTCCGCACCGCTCGCGAATCGGAACGGCTTCGGCGAACAAGAACAAAGCACGGCCAAAGTGGTTCTACGACAAGAGGATGACGGCGTTGTTCAGGTGCCCGCGACCGGTCGAGTTTGCGGGTTGGTTGTCGGGATCGTTAACAGATTGGCTTTATCGCCACTCTAATTTTATCGAATCGTATGGCTCATTGCTGGAGCAGCACCCTGAGACGGCGCGGACTTGTCAGATAAGGTTATGTGGCAAAAAAGAGAAAAGCAGAACGGTTGATTCAAACGAACGCGATCGCGCTCCATAGCAGGTTTGTTCAAAGGGCCGATACCTGACCTGTATACTTGGAGACTCTCGCTAGAGCGCGATTGCTTTAGGTTGGTTCAATCGCGCGCTCTTTCTCTTTGATTGGTCGCATGATCTTGTCCGAAAGGTCTGCCAACTTTTCGGGATCATGCGGTAGAGCGCGATCCATTCAGATTGAATCGATCGCGCTCCCTTAATCTTTGTTTTTGTCGCATGATCTGGTCCGAAAAGTCTGCCAACTTTTCGGG
>JANQIP010000276.1 GCA_028282095.1 Xanthobacteraceae bacterium
AAACCAGCCGTCCGTCTTCCAAGCTTGCTCTGCCACTTCGTCTTCTCCGTTGGTGATCGATGCGTGGTGCGGGCCCAGTCCCGTGAAGCTGCGCGCTCCAAAGACAATCCCTTTCTCGCTTTGGTTTTGATTGGGATGATGCGAGCCGGGTAACCGGTTTACGCTTTCACCGGATAGACCGGTTGCTCAGCGCAAAGCACGCGAGCGACATCGCCCGCGCATTTGCTCTGAAGCTCCGCAAGCGCTTCGATGGAGTAAAAGCCGGTATGCGGCGTCAAGATCACGTTGTCGCGGTTGATGAGGCGCGAGTCGGCCGGCAACGGTTCGATTTCGACAACGTCGAGCGCAGCGCCCGCAACGCGGCCACTGTCGAGCGCTCTGAGCAGCGCTTTCTCGTCGATCAGCGGACCGCGCGCCGTGTTGACGATAAGAACGCCGGATTTCATCTTGGCAAAGGCATCATCGCCGACCAGGCCGCGGGTCGCAGGGCTCAACGGCGCATGAACGGAAATGATGTCGGACCGGGCATAAAGATCGTCGAGGCTTACGCGCTCGACGCCCACCGCCGCGAATACCGCATCGTCGAGAAACGGGTCGTGGGCGATGACCGTCAGCCCCAGCGCCTGCGCCTTCGGCGCCAGCGTGCGGGGAATACCGCCGAAACCCAACAGCCCGAGAACCTGGCCCTTGATCCGCCGCAACGGTGCAATCGCCGGCAACTCCCAGCGGCCACCATGGACCAGCTTGTTCGAGTGCGGCACCTTGCGCGCGAGGGAGAGTATCAAGGCGAGCGCGTGGTCGGATACCTCGTCCAGGCAGTAGTCCGGCACATAGGTAACCGTGATGCCGAGCTCCCTGGCGACCGGAATATCGATATTGTCGACGCCGAGCCCCAAACGGCCGATGACCTTGCATTTCGTAAGCGCGCGCAGAAGATCGCCGGGAAGCTTGGCATAAGTCACAAGAATGCCGTCGGCCTCGCGTGCCACCGCAAGAATATCCTCGACCGTGGGACTCGTCGCAAAGCGGATGTCCGGGTCGAGGCGCGAAAGTGCGGCCTTGGCGCTGTCGAACGACGGAAACGGGTTGTCGGCGACAGCGATGACGAGCTTCGACATCATTCGACTCCTCGACCAGTCAAGTTCGCTTCAATGGTAACGATGCGAGACGCGCGTTACCTTTCGAACACCTCTGGATTGAAGCAATTCGGCGGGCGGCGACCCTCAATAAGGGAGATGACATTGTCGACGACCATATTCGCCGTCACTTCCCGCAATTCGGTCACCGCGCTTCCGAGATGCGGCGTGAGCACGACATTCGGCATCGTCAGAAGCGCGGGCGAAACCTGCGGCTCGAACTCGAACACATCGAGGCCGGCGCCCGCGATCCTCTTTTCTTGGAGGGCGCGAACCAGGGCCGCCTCATCGACGATCGGCCCGCGCGCCGTGTTGATCAGATACGCGGTCGGCTTCATCAGCGCGAGTTCGCGTTCGCCGATCTGATGGCGCGTGTCCGGCTGCAGCGGCGAGTGCAACGACACGAAATCGGACTCGCAGAGCAACTGTTCGAGCGGCACATAGGCCATGTTGAACGCGCGCTCCTCGGCCTCGGACTTGCGGCGCGGGGTCCAGTACAACACCCGCATATCGAAACCGCCCGCGCGGCGCGCGACCGCCTTCCCGATCTTGCCTCCGCCGCCGATCAGGCCCAGCACTTTGCCGGTGACGCCGCCGCCGGCCAGATGGTTCGACTGCCCGCCAGGATAAATGCCGGCGCGGATCAGCCGGTCCCCTTCGACCACGCGGCGCGCGACCGCGAGCAACAGGGCAAAGCAGATATCCGCCGTCGCCTCCGTGATCACCGACGGCAGCACGGTGACCGGGATCTTGCGCGCCGTCGCCTCGGCAAGGTCGATGTCGGCCGGCCTGATCACCATCGAGGCAATGCCCTTGAGCTTGGGATTCGCCGCGATGACGCTGCGGTCCACCTTGTCGTGGAGCAGGCAGAACAGAATGTCGGCGCGGCGCACGCCGTCGATCAACAGGTCTTGGGGGATCGGCTTGGTATCGTCCGGGTAGACTTCAACCTCACCGACGGCTTCCATGCGTTTGATCGCACTTTCCGCGATCGGCTGGGTAACAAAGATTCGCTGGCGCATGTTTTTAATATCTGGCTCGTTCTCGATGGTTATATTTGTAGGGAGCAATCCCCGCGTTCTCTTTTCCCACACACACGCCGGAATGTCGGATCTCGATTACCCTAACCGCAACTCATAGTTAATTATCCAACTTTTTGCGCATTAGCCGTGCAATTAGGCTCGGAGTTTTGGTCGAAATTCCATTTACTGAAAGGATTCGATGCCCGGAAGTAAACAAAGCCGACACCAGCGTTATGGCTTTCTTAAAGGACAGAAAGCTTATGAGGATAGACTGTAGCTTTCATCAGCGTGTATGACTGAGCAACCTTGCGCGGTCAAGACGGAGAGCGACATGGCGGGCCTGCGAAAGAGCAAAGTCGGCATTGTCGGCCTCGGTATCATGGGCGGCGCATTCGCGCGAAACCTCCTGCGCGCCGGGTGGGAGGTGATTGGTTACGATACCGCTCCGGCGCGCCGCCGCGCATTCGTCAACTCCGGCGTGAAAGTCGCCGCAGACATCGCGTCGCTTGCCGCTGCCGCCCCGACATTGGTCACCAGTCTGCCGAACCCGCGGGCGCTGCATGAGACGGTTGCCGCGGTCATCGCGGCGCAGGTCAAGCCGCGCGTCGTCGTGGAGACGAGCACATTCGCGCTCACCGACAAGCTCGCGGCCGAAACGACGCTGCGCGAGGCCGGCCACCTCGCGCTGGACTGCCCGGTCAGCGGCACCGGCGCACAGGCGAAGCTGGGCGATCTTGTCGTCTATGCGAGCGGGGACGCCAAGGCGATCGCGCGGCTTAGGCCGCTGTTTCTCGGCATTTCTCGCGAGGTCCACGACCTCGGCGCGTTCGGCAATGGCAGCCGGATGAAGTACGTCGCCAACCTGCTGGTTGCGATCCATAATGTTGCGTCTGCGGAAGCGATGGTGCTTGGGATCAAGGCGGGTCTCGATCCCGCGGTCGTTTTCGAATTGATCCGTGCGGGTTCTGGAAACTCACGCATCTTTGAGCTTCGCGCGCCGATGATGGTTGCGGGAAATTATGCACCGCCCACGATGGCGATCGAGACCTGGCGCAAGGATCTGGACGTCATCGGGGCTTATGCCGCCGAGCTCGGCGCACCGGCGCCGCTGTTCAGCGCCAGCCTGCCGATCTATGCCGCTGCAAAGTCCATGGGTTTCGGCCACCTCGATACGGCGTCGGTCTGCGCCGTGTTGGAAACCATGGGTAAAGTGATAAGGACAGGTGGAAAGCGCAAACCAAGGATGCTTTCTCACAAAACGAAAAAAAGCTCCTCGCAAAAGCCACAAGAATCAAGGCAAAGACCAAAAAGCAAATAGCGGATTTCCGTTTTTCGAAAACCCGATCGGCTTAAGCTTCACCCCCATTGCCGCCAAGCCGCTTGTTCGAGGTTCTTAGGGCGTGACGGCTTCAGGTTGAGCCAATTGTGCTACCTTTCTCTTTATCTTGTCGCATGATCTTATCCGAAAAATCTGCCAGCTTTTCGGGATCATGCTCTCTCCTGAGCAAGCGGGGAGAGGTCGACGCGCGAAGCGCGGCGGGTGAGGGGGTACGACGCTATCAAAGCGTTCGCGATCGATCGGCCCCCGCGACCGAACGCAATGCCGGAGCTTGATCTCGGCGTCGGCGGAGCCGCGGCAGATGCGTCGTGCGCGATCGGTTCTAGGCATGAGTCGTGGGAGATCGCATGGCCGACTGGGAGGCAGAATCGGACTGAGACAGTCTTTACGCCGGCCGGTTATCCCGCTTTGATAGCCCCCTATGCAACGGCGCAATCAGGGGGCGCGCCATGGCTGCCCAGCTCACCCTCGACCTTCCGGCGCCACCGGCGAGTGCCGAAACACCGCTCGTGCCGGTGCGGATGGTGAACGAATGGATTTACTGCCCGCGGCTTGCCTTTCTCGAATGGGTCGACGGCGAATGGGCGGACTCCGGCGATACCGAGGAGGGCCGCCGCGCGCATGTGCGCCTTGATGCCGGCGGGGGCAAGCTGCCGGCCGCCGACGCGATCGACGACAGGCCGGACTTTGCCGCGCGCTCGGTGACGCTCGCCTCGGAAAGCCTCGGCATCATCGGGAAAATCGACCTCGTGGAAGGCGAGGACGGCACCGTCACACCCGTCGACACCAAGAAGGGCAAGCGCCCGCATGTTGCCGAGGGCGCCTACGAACCCGAGCGTGTGCAGGTATGCGCGCAAGCGCTGATCCTGGAGGATGCCGGTTACCGGGTGAGCGACGGGGCGATCTGGTATGCCGGCTCGCGTGAGCGGGTGCACCTGGTGCTCGATGAGGAGCTTCGCGCGCGGACCAAGGCGGCGATCGCCGAGCTGCGCCTTGCTGCCGCCGCGGGCCGCCTGCCGCCCCCGCTGGTCGACAGCCCCAAATGCACCAGATGTTCGCTTGCCGGCATCTGCCTGCCCGACGAAATCGCCTTCTTCCGCCGTGGGCTTCCTCCGCGTCCGCTCAACCCGTCGGCGGACACGGCGCTCCCGCTCCACGTCCAGGAGCCCGGCGCGCGCGTCGGCAAATCGGGCGAGGTTCTGGTGATCGAAACCAAGGAGCGCAAGACCGAGGTTCCGATCGGCGATGTTTCCGAGTTGATCCTGCACGGCCCGGTCTCGCTCTCGACGCCCGCCCTCGGTGCGCTGCTGCGCGAAGAAATTCCCGTGACCTATGCGTCGACCGGAAGCTGGGTGCTCGGTCACACGGTCTCGACCGGACATAAGAATGTTGCGATCCGCATCGCCCAGTATCGCACCGCTTTCGATGCCCGGCAGTGCCTTCTCATTGCCCGCAGCCTCGTTGCGGCGAAGATCAGGAATGCCCGGGTGTTTCTTCGGCGCAATTATAAGGCGGGGGCTGACGCGACGCGCGAGGAAACGCTCGAGGCGCTGCTGCGTCTTGCCGAACGCGCCCCGCATGCATCGACCGAAGCCGAATTGCTCGGCATCGAAGGAGAGGCGGCGGCCCGATATTTCCGGTTGTTTGCGATGATGTTCGGCGAGGCGGCGCGCGACTTTCCCGCCTTCGCCTTCGACAAGCGTACGCGCCGGCCCCCGGCCGACCCGGTGAATGCCATGTTGTCGCTGGGCTATTCGCTGCTGACGCGGACCTGGCTCACGGTGCTCTCGGCAGTCGGCTTCGATCCTTATCTCGGCTTCTATCACAAGCCGCGCTTCGGTCGCCCGGCGCTCGCGCTCGACCTGATGGAGCCGTTCCGTCCGATTCTCGCCGACTCGACGGTGATCCAGGTCGTCAACAATGGCGAGGTAAAGCCTGAGGATTTCGTGACGGCGGGGCCGGCCGTCAATCTCAAGCCCCATGCGAAGCGCGCCTTCATCGCGGCCTATGAGCGCCGCCTCGATCAAGACGTGACCCATCCGGTGTTCGGCTATCGCGTGTCCATGCGACGCCTGCTCGAAGTGCAGGCGCGACTGCTGGCGCGCCATCTCGCCGGGGAGATCGACGAGTATCCGCATTATCTCGTGCGGTGACCGTCATCGCACATCGGCGGCCTTTCTGGCCGGGGAGTGTTCTTCATGGTTGAGGAGCGGCTTTACATCGTTACCTACGACATTGCCGACGATCGCCGCTGGCGGCGGGTGTTCAAGCTGATGCGCGGCTACGGACGGTGGCTTCAGCTTTCGGTGTTCCAGTGTCGCCTCAGCGCCCGTCGCCGTGCCGAGATGGCGCGCCGGCTCGAACAGGTGATCCATGATCGCAACGACCATGTCCTCATTCTCGATCTTGGCCCCGCCGACAAGGTCGAGCCACGGGTCGAAAGTCTTGGGAAATCGTTCGAATCCGTGAAACGGACGGCGGTTGTGATATAGAGTGTGGTCAGGAAAAAAGTTGGCAGACTTTTCGGGCAAGATCATGCGGCCGAGAAAGGAGCATGATCCCGAAGAATTCGATGTAGGGTGGGCAAAGGCGCGCTCGTGGCGCGCCGTGCCCATGCGTGATCTAGAGCATGATCCCGAAAAACTGGCAGACTTTTCGGACGAGATCATGCGATCAGAGAAGGAGCGCATGATCCCGAGAAGTTCGTGGACTTTTCGGACAAGATCATGCGGCCAAACAAAGAGAGAGCTGATTGGTTCAATCTGAAACGATCGCTCTCCAAGTGCTTTCTTTCGTCCGTGAGAACGAGCCGGTCGCTATTCATCCTCCCCCGCGCAGCGGGGGAGGGGAACCGCCCGTAGGGCGGTGGAGGGGGCGATTTCATAATCGTACAGTTCTTGCATTGGACCGACCGCGCCGCGATCCATCCATCCCAACCCACTGCCCTTCGTGCGACGTGCCCTCATCCACCATGCTACGCATGGTCTTCCGCCCCTGCCGCGCGGGGGTTGGCGGTCTTTGCGGGATCATGCGATAAACGAACGGCGAGCGTGCGGTTGATTCAAGAAGAGGCGATCGCGCTCTCGTGTTCAGATTGGGAGTTGGTCCGCCTTGATCTGGCGAGCGCTGACGTGGTGCGCTTGGCCCCGTCAGCGCGCGCAAGCGAAAAAACGTTTGCCAAGCAATCTGTTGTTTGACATTGTGCATCCAACT
>JANQIP010000005.1 GCA_028282095.1 Xanthobacteraceae bacterium
ACTGTCAGAGGAGGAACACTAGTGTTCCGACTCTGACGGTCCGACCCCGGACCGTCAGCCCGAAACACTAGCTAATCCGATGCTTTGTGATGCGGCACCAACACAATGAGACGGGCTCAAGCGTTGGTGCCGCATCACTAGAGCATGATCCCGAAAAACTGGCAGATCGAGAAGAACAGTAGGGTGGGCATGCGAAGCATGCCCACCAATTCGTGTTCGGCGGCCTTGGCCGCGTGGGCACGGCGCGCTCTTGGCGCGCCTTTGCCCACCCTGCGCTGCTCTTCGGACAAGACCATGCGACAAAACAAAGGCGACATGATCCCGAAGAGTTGGCCGATTTTTCGGAGAAGGCATCGCCCGCTGCCAGATTTACCATTCGACCGCAGACCGCGCGCTCGTAGCGCAACGCGTTTGCGCTTTTGTCGACTGCGCGCCAGTATAGGCCTCGATGGACAACCTGAACAGGCGATCAGTCTTGCGAAGATCAGCCGCGCGTCGATAGCATTTTCGGACCGGCGCCGCCGGCATCACAAGATGGCGTTCGACCATTCAGCCAGTCGCGGAGGACTATGATGGCGATCAAGTATGGGCGCCCGATCGAGACGAGGATGCGTTTCGTTCCTGCCGAGGACGCGGTGCCGCTGAACGAGGCACCTGGCCCGCACCGGCTCGACCTCACGCATCGGCCCCGCCGCAATCGTCGGGCCGAATGGGCACGGCGCATGGTGCGCGAGAGCGTGCTCACGGCCGACGACCTGATCTGGCCTTTGTTTCTGGTCGAAGGCGAGCATGTGCACACGCCGATTGCGTCCATGCCGGGCGTCGAGCGCCTGTCGATTGACGAGGCCGTTCATGCGGCCGAACGCGCCGTGGCCTTGCGGATTCCCTGTCTGGCGCTGTTCCCGTACACCGATCCCGATCGTCGCAATGCCGAGGGGAGCGAAGCGCTCAATCCGGACAATCTGATCTGCCGCACCGTGCGCGCCATCAAGCAGGCCACGCCGCAGATCGGGATTCTATGCGATGTTGCGCTCGATCCTTATACCAGCCACGGCCATGATGGCATTCTGCGCAACGGCGAGATCATAAATGATGAGACTGTTGCTGTTTTGGCACAACAAGCTGTAGTGCAGGCCGAAGCCGGCTGTGACATTGTCGCCCCGTCCGACATGATGGACGGCCGGATCGGTTCGGTTCGTAGAGCGCTGGATGAGGCCGGGCGGACCGACGTTCAGATCATGGCCTATACTGCGAAATATGCCTCAGCTTTCTATGGTCCTTTCCGCGATGCCGTCGGATCGTCGGCAACATTGAGCGGCGATAAAAGAACCTACCAGATGGATCCCGCCAATACTGACGAGGCGCTACGCGAGGTCGAATTGGATATTGCGGAAGGCGCCGACATGCTCATCGTCAAGCCGGGCATGCCATATCTGGATATTCTGCAACGCATCAAAGAAACTTTTGCAAGGCCCACCTTTGCCTATCAAGTTTCCGGAGAATATGCGATGATCATGGGCGCCGCCGAGCGGGGGTGGCTCGACGGCGAGAAGGCGATGCTGGAAAGTTTGATCGCCTTCAAACGGGCGGGGGCAGACGGCATTCTCAGCTATTTCGCGCCGCGCGCGGCCGAATGGATAAAGGAGACGGCCTGATCCCGAGCCACTGGCAAGGGGGTTAGCCGTGCGTAATCGGGCAACGAACAGCAAGCCAGCACGCAAATCGCGTGCAATGGTGTTATCTCTCTCGCTCGGTGTTGCCTTTCTGGCACTCTGGGTGTTCGGCTCGAATGTCATTCTCAAAGTGGCAAGGATGATCGATGCGCCGGTGACCAAGCAGGTGGCGATGGAGGTCGTCATCCCGGTCGCCATGCCCGTGAGCCCGCGCGAGACCCAGTTTTCCACGATTGCGCCGACGAATTTGCCGAGCGAGCCGGCCGTTGCCGAATCGGCCGTAGCCGAATCGGCCGTCGCGGCACCAGTCGAACCGAAATCGGTTGTGTGGGAGCCGTTTGCGCCCAAGCCGGTCGAAGCCAGTACCGCGGCCGAGCAATCCGTGTCGTTGGATCAATCTACGTCGTTGCCGGCGCCTGTCGCAGCGCAGCCGGCCACCTCGGAGCGGACAACACCGACGCCGAGCCGGAGTGTCGTCGCAAAGGGTCAAGCCACGTCTTCGCCGAGCGAATCGTTCGAAACGGTGCCTTCACCCGCATCGGTCGGAACAGCGCCGGCTGCATCGGAGCCTTTGGTGCCCAAGCCGGTCAAAACCACCATTGCGGAAGGCCAAACCACGCGGCCCTCGACCGCCCCGGTCGTTTTTGCTTCGGCCGAAGCGAGTATCGAATCGCGCTGGCCCGGCCGCCTGATCGCGCGGGCCGTGGAACCGGTCGCCGACGAACGTTCGGACCAATCATCGGTGCCATTGCCGCCAGCGCGCCCGCATGTCGTTTCCGTGCGCCCGCATGTCGTTTCTGTTCCGCTGCCGGCACCGCGACCCGCTATCGGAACGCAGCATCGCCCCGTCGCCGGCAGGGTGTTGACCGAGGCCGATGTCCGCATTCAAGAGCTGCATTTTTGATAACGAAGTTTCGGCCTGTTTGACGAATTCCGATTCCGCCGAAGCATGATCTTGTCCGAAAAGTTGGAGACTTCTCGGACAAGATCATGCGACGATACAAAGAGAAACAGAGCGCGATTGATTCAAGGAGAAGCAATCGCGCGTTAGAACTGAATGACCTCTCCCCGCTTGCGGGGAGAGGTCGGATTGGCGAAGCGTCAGCTTCGGCAATCCGGGTGAGGGGCAAACACAGGCCGCGTAGATTCTACCAAGACCGATCGCGCGATCCCGGGAAACCGCGTCCCGCGCTCTTGGAACAACGATGGTCTGACAAAGGCAACTGGTGTTCTTGAGACGAGTTCGGGCGTCTTGGCAACACCGCAGCCCCCCTCACCCGCCGCGCTTCGCGCCTCGACCTCTCCCCGCGAGCGGGGAGAGGTAACACTCGCTCAGCGAGCCGGTGAGCTGGAGTAATTTCTGTTTCGGTGGAACCAGAATTCGCCCTCGTTGCCCTTTGTTGGTCGCGTTTTCTGCGGCGAACCGGTTCCTACTTCGCCTGAAAACGCCCTTTGTTGGTCGCGTTTTCTGCGGCGAACCGGTTTCCACTTCGCCTGAAAACGCCCTTTGCTGGTCACGTTTTCTGCTGCGAGCCGATCTCTGCTTCGCCAGGAAACGCTCTATTCAATGGTTTTCCCGGGCTCGATCCGCACCGGCCGATAGCCCCTCTCGGCGAGCGCGCTATGAATCTCCTCGGCATGGACGCGATCACGCACCTCCAGCGTGAGGTCGAGCTTGGTGCCCTTGGCCGAAACATCGAGAAAGCGCCGGCGATGACCGACCTCGAGAATGTTGCAGCCAAGCTCACCGAGCAATGTCGCGATAGCGCCGAGCACGCCGGGCCGGTCGCCGCTGATGGTAAGGCGGAATGACACGATGCGGTCGTGGCGCTCGAGCTCCCGCACCATGATCGAAGCGAGAATGCGGGGATCGATATTGCCGCCGCATAGGATCAACCCGACCCGCTTGCCGGCGAATCGCGCCGGTTCAGCGAGCATCGCGGCAAGTCCCGCCGCGCCCGCTCCTTCCGCCATCGTCTTCTGCAAAGTGAGATAGGTATTCACCGCCTGTTCGAGCTTGGCCTCGTCGACGAGGACGATGTCGGCGACATGCGCGCGCACAATCGGAAGCGTGAGGGAGCCGACATTCTTGACCGCAATGCCTTCCGCGAGCGTCTGCCCGCCGATCGGCCGATTCTCCCCGGTGATTGCGTTGCGCATCGACGGATAGAGCGCGGCCTCGACACCGACGAGCTCAATCGCGGGATTAACGGCGTGCGCGGCGATCGCCACTCCTGAGATCAGTCCGCCGCCCCCGACCGGAACCACGAGCACATCGAGATCGGGCACGGCCTCCAGCATTTCGAGCGCAATCGTGCCCTGCCCGGCGATGATGTGGGTATCGTCATAAGGGTGAACCCACGCAAGGTCCTGCGCCGCCGCGATCGCTTCGGCCCGACGCTGCGCCTCGGTCACGGTCTCGCCGTCGAGCACCACTGTCGCCCCATAGGCCTTGGTCGAGGCGACCTTCACGTGCGGCGTCGTCACCGGCATGACGATGGTCGCTTCGATCCCGAGCCGGCCGGCGTGATAGGCGACCGACTGGGCGTGGTTGCCGGCGGACATGGCGATAATGCCGCAAGAGCGCTCGGCTGCTGAGAGAGCGGCGAGCTTCACGAGGGCGCCGCGGTCCTTGAATGAGCTGGTGACCTGAAGATTCTCGTATTTCACATAGACCTCAGCGCCGGTCAGTGCCGAAAGCCTGGGAGCGCGCAACATCGGCGTCGCCAGCACCTCGCTCGCAAGGACGCGGCGGGCGTTTTCGATGGTTGCGAATGTGACACTCACGGCCGACCTCCGGCGCAGACGAACGGCGCCTGCTCGCGATGCTCTGAGAGCATGATCGCGAAAAACTGGCAGACTTTTCCGACAAGATCATCCGAGAAAACAAAGACAAACACAGCGCGACCGATTCAATGCGAAGAAATCGTGCTCAAAAGCGATCCCCGACATGACGAAAACGCAATTTGCTTCAAACTCGCCGGATGGATGGCCCCGCATCGAACCCGCATCGACGCGCAAATCTTGCGCTCGGCAGGGGCATCGCTTATCCCTTTGCGTGAGTCGTCAGAAAGATGATCCCTAAGAGTTGGAACGCTTCTCGAATGAGATCATGCGTAAAACCAAGAGAATGGGAGCGCGTTTGATTCAAGCTGAAGCAATCGTGCTCTAATAAGTCTCCATCCGGCCTGCCCGTTGGCGAACGCGGCTCAAGCGCTGCAAGGATCAGCACCATCCGGGGTGCTCGGGCGTCTGGACATTGCGAGCAGGATGGCCGTCATGGCAAACGAAGGATCGCAGCGGCGGCTCGACGACCGAGACGAGGGGCCACCCTATGCCGTTGACCCGATTCTCAGTCCCGAATTGTTCGAGGGTGTTCTCCCGCGCCGGGTGGTCGCGTTCCTGATCGACATTGTCGTTATCGCCGTGCCCGTCTTGGTTGCCACGATTTTCGTTTTTCTGTTCGGGCTCGTGACCTTGGGCCTCGGCTGGGTGCTGTTCTGGCTGTTGAGCCCGGCGACCGTCATCTGGGCTATCATCTACTATGGGCTGACATTCGGCGGACCGCAGTCGGCGACGATCGGCATGCAAATGGTTGATCTTGAAATGCGGACCTGGGACGGGGCCCCGTCCTATTTCGTGCTCGGAGCCGTTCATGGGATTCTGTTCTGGGTGTTGATCTCGGCGCTCACTCCGCTCGTGCTCCTGGTGTGTTTTTTCAATCAACGCCGACGTCTGCTCCATGATATGGTTCTCGGAACGATTGTCATAAACAATGAGCGGCGCGCCTGGCGGCTACAGAGTTTCCAACCCTATCGTTGAGCTGAATGGTATTCGGCACCAGAACTCCCAGGACTGAGCGTCGGGCCGGGACGCGGCCCGGAGGGTTAGGGTCGCCGCCATGACCCAGCATTCGCGCGACACGCCCCAATTCTATCTCACTGCACCTTCGTGCTGTCCCTATCTGCCCGGGCGCGAGGAACGCAAAGTCTTCACCCATCTCGTCGGCGAACGGGCAGCGGATCTCAACAACCTCCTGACCCATGGCGGCTTCCGCCGGAGCCAGTCGATCGCCTATCGACCGGCCTGCGAGAACTGTCGCGCCTGCGTCTCGGTGCGGGTGCTGGCCGCGGAGTTCCAACCCAGCCGGGGCATGCGGCGTGTCGTTCACCACAACGCGGACATCTGCTCGGAAATGCGCGTCGCGGTGCCGACCTCGGAGCAATATAGCGTTTTCCGCGCTTACCTCGACGACCGCCATCGCGACGGCGGCATGGCCGACATGACCGTGCTCGACTACGCCATGATGGTCGAAGACAGCCATGTCGACACGCGCCTCGTCGAGTATCGCCGCCGCCACGCCGCGGACGGGACCGGCCGGCGCGGCGACCTGCTCGCCGTCGCGCTAACCGATGTGCTCAAGGACGGCCTCTCGATGGTGTATTCCTTCTTCGAGCCCGAGGAAGGTCGCCGCTCGCTCGGCACGCTCGTCATTCTCGACCACATCGCGCGGGCGCGGCGGATGGGGCTTGCTTACGTCTATCTCGGCTATTGGGTGCGCGGCTCGCGCAAGATGGACTACAAGGCCAAGTTCCTGCCGCAGGAGCGCCTCGGACCCGATGGCTGGCTGCGAGTGGAGCGGTCGTAGACGATCACTGAACTGAGAACAGAGAAATGCTACCGTCTTTCGGCGGCGAGTTCCCCGAAGCACTGTCCTTGGGCATCAAGTCAGCCAATTCTACTTCATTTTCTTATCGCATACTGGGCACCAGTTCTCAAAATTGAATGACTTACAGCCATAACAGATCATATGATCGTTTTCGCAGAAAACTGCTCTTCTTACCGGTTTCTCTTCTCCGCACCTAACGCATAATTTGCTGTCCTTTGCCATTTGAATCATCTCCAAGAAAGCACCGTGTAATTTCACCATACGAGTTGGATGCTAGCCAGCCTTCAGGACGATCAACAAGAACGACACCGTGAAAACGGATAGCGCGGTCGACAGAACGATCGCGCTGGATGCGCGCTGGACATAGACCTCGTATTGCTGGGCAATGACGAAGACGAGCGCGCCGACCGGCAGTGCCGCGAGCACGACGGCAGCCTGCGACCACGCATTCGCCATTCCAAGCACCATTGCTGCCAGAACAAATGTCAGCGCGGGATGGATAACCAGCTTCACAAAGACGAGCCAACCGATCTCCACGGCGTCGCCCTGCAGCTTTCGCCCGACGAGCGATAGGCCCAACGCAAACAAAGCGGTCGGTCCCGCGGCCGACGCCAACAGATCGAGATAGCTCGCGATCGCTTTCGGGATCGGCCACTCCAAGGCCGAAATCGCAATACCGAGAAACGGCGCCACCAGCAGCGGATTGCACGCCAATGTCGTGATCACGCGCCGGGCGATCCGTTGGGCTGACGCGGCATCGGCCCTCGCAATCTCCAGCGCGACGAGCGTGCCGGTGATGAACAGCGTGTTGGCTGCAACCGTTGCAATGATGGCCGGTAGGACCCCATCAGGCCCATAGGCCGCCGCGAACAGCGGAACACCTAGGTAAGTGGTGTTTGCGAAAACCGCGGCGAGCCCCTGCAGGCTGAGCGCCTCTAGACCACCGCGGAACCAGATGCGGCCGCAGATCAACGCGACCACAAGGGTCAGCAACGAACCGCCGATGAATATGCCCAGAAACGGCAGATTGACGATTTCTTCCAGCGGTGCGCGCGCCGTGAACACGAACAGCACCACAGGAAGCGAAAAAAAATAGACGAAGCGATTGAGGGCGACCGCGGTGTCCGTCCCGAGCACGCCGCTGCGGCCGGCGAGATAGCCGGTGAGAATGATCCCGAACACGGGCGCAACGACGGAAATGAGCGTTTCCATGAGAGCACGGTCCCGAAAGGTCGCAGACCAGGACCACGTTGCCTTCTCCCCGCTCGCGGGGAGAAGGTGGCGAGCGGCTCTTGCCGCGGGCCGGATGAGGGGCCTCTTCCTCTTCGCGCGCGCTGCTCGCCCCTCACCCGCCGCGCTTCGCGCGTCAACCTCTCCCCGCAGCCGGGGAGAGGTGAAGATGAGGATTTCTGTGGCAGGACACGACCTGTGGGTGGGCGCGCCTCTCTGGTTGTCGCGCGAGCCGGGCGGCCCGCGTAATCACACCGCCATCAGCACCGGGTTTTCGATCAGTGCCTTGAAGGCCGTGATCAACTCGGCGCCGAGCGCGCCGTCGACCGCGCGGTGATCGGTCGAGAGCGTCGCCTTCATCTGGGTGGCGACTTCGACTTGTCCCCCGCGCACCACCGCCTGCTCCTCGCCGGCGCCAACTGCGAGAATGGTCGCATGCGGGGGGTTGATCACGGCGGCGAACTCCTCGATGCCATACATGCCGAGATTGGAGACGACGGTCGCCCCGCCCTGATATTCCTCGGGCTTGAGACGGCGCGCCCGGGCGCGCGTCGCAAAATCCTTCATCTCGGCCGAGATCGCTGCGAGCCCCTTGAGGTCGGCCTGGCGCACAATAGGCGTGACAAGGCCGCCGGGAATGGCGACCGCGACCCCTACATCGGCGTGCTTGTGCTTGAGCAGGCCCGCCTCGGTCCAGGTTACATTGGCATCCGGCACCCTCATCAGTGCGAGCGCCAGCGCCTTCACGATGAAATCATTGACGGAGAGCTTCCAGGCGGGGCTGCCATTCTCGTCCTTGGGCGCGGCGGCATTGGCCTCTTCGCGCGCGGCAAGCAGCCGGTCGAGCGTGCAGGTGACCGTGAGATAGAAATGCGGAATGGTCTGTTTCGCCTGTACCAGCCGCTGCGCGATGATGCGGCGCATCTGGTCGTGCGGCACGAGCTCGAAGGAGTCGGGCGCGTAGAGCGCACGAATGGCCTCGTCCAAAGGTGCGAGCACCGGCGGCGGCATGGCGGCCGTTGCCGCTGTCGGCTTGGCCGGGCGAGGTACCCCGCTCTGCTTGGCCGCCTCGATGTCGCGCGCGACGATGCGCCCGCGTGGGCCGGAGCCGGTAACGCCGGCAAGATCGATACCCGCGTCGTGCGCAAGACGCCGCGCCAGGGGCGAGGAGAAAATTCGCCCGCCGTCCGCGCCGGTGGCTGTCGGAATGCTTGTCTGCATGCTCGCTCCTCGCGCCTGAAGGCCGTCATTCCGGGCGCTTTGCGCCCCGATTTCCGTCTGCGCCGGGGTGGTGAGATCACCCCCCTGCCCTTTTTTCGGATCGACGCCTGCCCTTACCTCTTCCCGCTGGAGGGATGCCGGCGTCGCGGACGCAGCGCCCGGCGAGGGGGAAGAAGCGGTAGCTGCCGGCCGCCTCGTCGCAGGTCCGGCCGCTGCCGTCACCAACTCGCCTTCGACCGCAAGCACGGCGATCGGCTGGTTGACCGGTACGTCACTGGTGCCCTCGGGAACCAGGATTTGCGCCAGCGTTCCCTCGTCGACCGCCTCGTATTCCATTGTCGCCTTGTCGGTCTCGATCTCGGCGATGATGTCGCCCGCCCGCACTTTCTCGCCTTCCTTCTTCAGCCATTTGGCGAGATTGCCCTTCTCCATCGTGGGCGAGAGCGCCGGCATGAGGATGTTGATCGGCATGGCAAGGGGTTTCCGGCTGGGCGATCGGGGCCAGGATTTAGAAGCGTTTTCGGCTCAGCTTGATCCACATTCCGCTCGTTCCCGCGAAAGCGGAAAACCAGCTTTCATGCCGAGAGCGCGATTGCTTAGCGTCGAACGATCACGCTCTCTTTCTTTATCTTGCGCATGATCTCATCCGAAAAGTCTGCCAACTTTTCGGGATCATGCTCTGGTTCCCCGCTTACGCGGGGACGAACGGAGTTGTTTCCTCCAAGTCCAAGTTCTAGCTCTCCGAACCGGCAGGCGGACCGGCGGGCTTGCGACGCCCGGATGCAGATTTAGTTGCACCAGGCGCAGCCTTGCGTTTGCGCGCGCGCGGCGCACCTGCTGACGAAGCGGGTGTGGCTTCGTCCTCGACGACTTTCGCGCCCATCTCGGCGGCGTAGGCCTCCTCGATTTCGACCAGCGCTTCGGTTTCGCTGAGGTCGGTCTCCATCGAATACAGCAGCGCCAGCCGCCGGGTAATGTCGGCGAGCACCTCGCCCCATTGTGCCGGGTCCTTGAAGGCGTGGCGTGCCGTCACATAGAGCTCGTCATCGATCAGGCCGGCACGGAGAATCTCCGTGCCGCCATTGGCAAGCGCCTCATTCGGGATCGCGAGCGCGTCATAGCTCGGACTTTCGGAGGATGTGGACATTGGCCCTACCGCGCGTTGGAAATCCGCCCCAGGAACAGACCCTGCCCATGTTCAACATAGGCTAGAGCGCGATGCTTTAGGTTGAATCAACCGTGCTCCGTTTCTCTTTGTTTTGTCGCATGATCTTCTCCGAAAAGCCTGCCAGTTTTTCGGGATCATGCTTCTGATTCCGTTCATTCCTGCGAAAGCGGGAATCCAGCTTCTTCACTGGGTCCCCGCTTGCGCGGGGACGAACGGACGACCTTTAGCGTTCCTGCCCTGACGGTATGGGATCGGACCGTCAGAGTCGGAACACCAGACTAACGATAAGCGACCGCGCGCGCGGCGGCGATGACTTCGGCGACCGAGGGCAGCGCGAGGCCTTCGAGATTGGCGGCATAGGGCATCGGCACGTCCTTGCCGGAAATGCGCGCGACCGGCGCATCGAGATAATCGAAGGCATTCTCCATAATGCGGGCCGAGACCTCGGCACCGACGCCCGACTGCGGCCAGCACTGCTCCACCACGACGCAGCGGTTGGTCTTGCGGACGGAGGCGATGATCGCCTCGGAATCCATCGGCCGCAGCGTGCGCAGATCGATCACCTCCGCCTCGATCCCGAGCTTTGCCAGTTCCTCCGCCGCGCTCAGCGCGTAGGTCATGCCGATCGACCAGGAGACGATGGTGACGTCCGTCCCCTCGCGCGCGATCCGAGCCCGGCCGATCGGCACCAGATAGTCGTCGAGCTTCGGGACGTCGAAGGAATGGCCGTAGAGGATTTCATTCTCAAGGAAGACGATGGGATTGGGATCGCGGATTGCCGATTTGAGCAGGCCCTTGGCATCGGCCGCACTATAAGGCGCAATCACTTTCAGCCCCGGCACGTGCGAGTACCAGGCGGAAAAATCCTGGCTGTGCTGGGCCGCGACGCGGGCCGCCGCCCCATTGGGTCCGCGAAACACGATCGGGCAGCTCATCTGCCCGCCGGATTTATAGCGCGTCTTGGCCGCCGAATTGATGATCTGGTCGATCGCCTGCATGGCGAAGTTGAAGGTCATGAACTCGACGATCGGCCTGAGCCCGGCGAGCGCTGCGCCGACGCCGAGACCGGCAAAGGCGTGCTCGGTGATCGGGGTATCGACGACGCGCCTCGTTCCGAACTCCTGCAACATGCCCTGGGTGACCTTGTAGGCGCCCTGATACTCGGCGACCTCCTCACCCATGACGAAGATATCGGGATCGCGCCGCATCTCCTCGGCCATGGCATTGCGCAGGGCTTCGCGCACGGTCATCGGCTCGAACTCGGTGCCCTCGGGCGTCTCCGGCGCGACCTCGGCTTGCGGCCAGGGCGTCACATCCGCCGCGAAAGGTTCGGCCGGGATTTTCGGCCGCGCATCGGCCTGCGCAGCGGCGGCGGGGGGCGCCGATGGCGTCGCTTCCGCCGGCGCGGGCTGCGAGGCGGACGATGCGGCGGGCGCCGCGGTCGCGGCATCGACGACGCCGGCCTTGAGGGCAGCGGCATCCTCGCCGTCGGTCAGGATCATCGCGATCGGTGTGTTGACGGCGACGTCAGGCGTGCCGGCCGCCACCAGTATCTTGCCGAGCGTGCCTTCATCGACCGCCTCGACCTCCATGGTCGCCTTGTCGGTCTCGATCTCGGCGATCACGTCGCCGGCGCTGATCTTGTCGCCCTCTTTCTTGACCCATTTCGCAAGGTTGCCCTTCTCCATCGTGGGCGAGAGCGCGGGCATGAGCACCGTGATTGGCATGGGTTTGGACCTGCGAGTTTTTGGACCCTTGATCGAGCGTGAACGACCCAGACAAGAGCCATGAGTCGCCGGTGCTCGTCCAAGCCGATATTTCTCAGTTCAGATCAGCACGTCAGTGAACAGCTCGGACGGATCCGGCTCCGGATCATAGGTCGCGAACTCGGCTGCATCATTGACGTCCTTGCGCACTTCGGCGTCCATCGCCTTGAGCTCGTCCTCACCGACCCATTTGTTGGCAAGGATGCGCGCGCGCGACTGCTCGATCGGATCGCTCTCGACCCTGACTTTCTCCACCTCCTCGCGGGTGCGGTACTTTGCCGGGTCAGACATCGAGTGGCCGCGATAGCGGTAGGTTTTCATTTCCAGGATGTAGGGCCCGTTGCCTTCGCGACACCAGGCGAGCGCCCGGTCGCCGGCCGCCTTGACCGCCCGAACGTCCATTCCGTCGACCAGCTCGCCGGGGATGTTGAACGAGGCGCCGCGCTTGGACAGATCGGGTTGCGCGCTTGCGCGCGTTACCGACGTGCCCATCGCATAGCGGTTGTTCTCGATGATGTAGAGCACCGGCAGCTTCCACAGCGCCGCCATGTTGAAGCTCTCATAGACTTGGCCCTGATTCGCCGCACCGTCGCCGAAATAGGTGAGACACACCTGCCCATTGTCACGATAGCTGTTGGCGAAGGCGATGCCGGTGCCGAGCGAGACCTGGGCGCCGACAATACCGTGGCCGCCGAAAAAGTTCTTCTCGCGGCTGAACATATGCATCGAGCCGCCTTTGCCCTTGGAATAGCCGCCGCGCCGGCCGGTCAGCTCGGCCATGACGCCCTTGGGGTCCATGCCGCAGGCGAGCATATGGCCGTGATCGCGATAGCCGGTGATGACCTGGTCGCCGTCCTTCGACGCCATCTGCATGCCGACGACGACGGCCTCCTGCCCGATATAGAGATGGCAGAATCCGCCGATCAGCCCCATGCCGTAAAGCTGGCCGGCTTTTTCCTCGAAGCGCCGGATCAGCAGCATCTCGCGAAAGGCTGCCAGATCCGCCCCCTTGCCCAACTCAGGCACGGGACTAGCGTCCACCGGCACGATGGACGAAGGGGCTGGCTGGGCCCGCTTAGGCACCTCTGCAGCTTTCTTCTGGACGGCCATGGTCATCCCTGTCCCACCTAAAAGGGGAAGATTGAAATATCCCAATTTCCGCTGGCGCGAAAGAACAGCCCATACGCTAAGCCCGGCTGCGCCGATCGGTCACTCTCATTTGAGACGCTCGATTGTCCGCCGCAAGGGTGAGTGCGACGCCGCTGGAAACCGACATGGCTTCAAGCTCGTGTACGCGAGTCGATCGAAATCCCCTAGTGTGTCCTTCTCTGACGGTCCGATCCCGGACCGTCAGAGAAGGACACACTAGCTAATCTTGTGACTTGTGATGCGGCACCAACACAATAGAGACGGGCTCAAGCGTTGGTGCCGCATCACTAGCTCCCCAGGGGTAAGCAGCAACTCTAACGATCTTCCCCAAGTCCGGTTCCCGCCGCGCGTTCCGATGCCCATTATCCTTCGATAAGGTCGTTTCGCAGCCTTCTTAGCATCAGGCGCGACTGTCTCCTGCGTATGAAGATCGGATGAAGACCCACTGCCATTCTCCCCATCGTGCGAACCGATCGAACTGGCATCTCGAAGAATGCAGGTTCTATGGTGGCATTACTACGGCGAAAATGGTTATCCGCCTGAGCCGTGCCTTTGAGGGACGTTCTTTTTCTGGAATAGCTCTATGGCGCGGAAGAGAAGACAACGACGTCGCGCCGGCCGACGTAGTTCAGGAGGGCGCGAGCACGCTCGTCCAGGATGTCGGGATCGAGCCGGTCGGATTTGAGAAGCGACACCCGGTTCTCCAATTTCCGCCGCTCGGCCGTGGCCACCGCCAGTTCGGCCGAGAGCTTGGCGATCTGCTGATCGAGATCCATTCGCGCCTTAAGCCCGCGGTCGCCGATATAGGCGTGGACGCCGAAATAGCCGATCACCAGCGCCGCTGTGAGGTGCAGGCACAGGGCACTGATCAACGACCGGAGCCGGGGACGCGAGACCATGCACCGCAAAATGCCGCGAGCCCTGTTAAGGGCGCTTTAATGACAGCGGTGGCGTAGCCGGCAGGGTTGGCGCGAGGCAATCGAGCGCGATTGCTTCAGGTCGAATCAGCCGCGCTCTCGTCGCTTCATGTTTCTTCGTGTTTTGTCGCATGACTTTGTCCGAAAGGCCTGCCGGCTTTCGGGATCATGCTTGTGGGCAAGCGCCTTAGGCGAGCGCCTTCAGGGCCGCCCGTCCGCCATAGCGTGCCTGCTCGCCGAGCTCTTCCTCGATGCGCAGGAGCTGGTTGTATTTGGCGATACGGTCGGAGCGGGCGAGCGAGCCGGTCTTGATCTGCCCGCAATTGGTGGCGACGGCGAGGTCGGCGATGGTCGAATCCTCGGTCTCGCCGGAACGATGCGACATCACCGCGGTGTAGCCGGCCTTGTGGGCCATCTCGACCGCGGCAAGCGTCTCGGTGAGCGAGCCGATCTGGTTGACCTTGACGAGGATCGAGTTCCCAACGCCGCGCTTGATGCCCTCGGACAGCCGGGTGACATTGGTAACGAACAGGTCGTCGCCAACGAGCTGGCATTTGTTGCCGATAACCTCGGTCAGCGCCTTCCAGCCGTCCCAGTCGTCCTCCGACATGCCGTCCTCGATCGAGACGATGGGATAGCGGGAAACGAGGTCGGCGAGATAGGCCGCCTGTTCGTCGGGCTTGCGCTTTTTGCCTTCGCCTTCATAGTCATAGACGCCGTTCTTGAAAAACTCGGTGGCGGCGCAATCGAGCGCCAGCACCATGTCCTGGCCGGGCTTGTAGCCGGCCTTTTCGATCGCCTCCATGACGAAACCGAGCGCGGCGTCGGCCGACGGCAGGTTGGGCGCAAAGCCCCCTTCGTCGCCGACATTGGTGTTGTGGCCGGCGGCCTTCAGCCCCGATTTGAGGGTCTGGAATACCTCGGCGCCCATGCGCAGCCCCTCGGCGAAAGTGGGCGCGCCGACCGGCATGATCATGAATTCCTGGAAGTCGATCGGATTGTCGGCATGGGCGCCGCCATTGACGATGTTCATCATCGGCACCGGCAGGAGGCGGGCCGAGGTACCGCCCACATAGCGGTAGAGCGGCAGCTCCATGGCCGCCGCCGCGGCCTTGGCGACCGCGAGCGAGACGCCGAGAATGGCATTGGCGCCGAGCCGCGCCTTGTTGGGCGTGCCGTCGAGCGCGATCATGATCTCGTCGACTTTCGGCTGTTCCTCGGCGTCGAGCCCGCTGATGGCGTCGTAGATCTCTCCGTTCACGGCCTCGACGGCCTTGGTCACGCCCTTGCCGAGATAGCGATTCTTGTCCCCGTCGCGCAGCTCGACCGCTTCATGCGCCCCGGTCGAGGCGCCCGAGGGCACGGCGGCGCGCCCCTTGCTGCCGTCCTCCAGAACGACATCGACCTCCACGGTCGGGTTTCCGCGGCTGTCAAGGATTTCTCGGCCGATAATGTCGACGATGGCGGTCATGGGGGCCCCCGGGGTGCAATTGAGCGAATTGACGATGTCGGATGTGCGAGTTTGGCGGGTCGGGTTCTAACAGGACGAAGCGGTCCTTCCAAGCGTCGCCTGATGGACGCGGCGCCGCGATCGTATAATAGATCAGCGAGGAACCATGGCCCGAAAATCCGCACCCCCGAAACTCGGCCGCCCGAGCCCCCTGCCCGCCTCGCCGGAAGACGCGCAGCTCGACCGCGTGCCGAACCCGCATCCGGACACGGTCTATGCCGCGCGATTTACCTTTCCGGAGTTCACGGTGATGTGCCCGGTGACCGGCCAGCCCGATTTCGCGACGATTGTCATCGACTATGCGCCGCGACGCTGGCTGGTCGAATCGAAGTCCTTGAAGCTCTACCTCAACAGCTTTCGCAACCAGGGTGCATTCCATGAGGATTGCACCGTGGCGATCGGCAAGCGTTTGCTCGCGCTGCTCAAGCCGCGGTGGTTGCGGGTCGGCGGCTATTTCCATCCGCGCGGCGGCATGCCCATCGATGTTTTTTTTCAAGCCGGGCGGCAGCCGGCCGGCCTGTGGGTGCCGTCCCAGGGCGTTGCGCCCTATCGCGGGCGTGGTTGATCCTGAAGTGGCAAGTGATTCCCTGAGCAGGAGCGTATCTTGGGTCGAGTCACATCGGAGCAAGGCCTCTCTCCCCGCTCCTCTTGGGTCCGGGAGGACGCAGGAGACGAGAATGCTTCGGACCGACAGCTCGGCGCCCTGATCGGGCGCGGCTTCTTCGATCGCAGCGTACACGAGGTCGCACCCGCGCTGGTCGGCGCGACCTTCCTGTTCGAGGGGATCGGCGGGATCATCGTCGAGGTCGAGGCCTATCACCACACCGACCCAGCCGCCCACAGCTATCGCGGGCGCACCGCGCGCAATGCCGTGATGTTCGGGCCGCCGGGTCACGCCTATGTCTACCGATCCTACGGCGTGCATTGGTGCGTGAATTTTGTGTGCGAGCCGGAGAACAGCGCAAGCGCCGTGCTGATCCGCGCGCTTGCACCGACCACAGGGCTGGCGCTGATGCGCCGGCGACGCGGTCTCACGCATGATGCTGGAAAATCGGCAGACTCTTCGGATCATGATGAGGGAAAGGCGACCGGCCTTTCGGAAAAAATCATGCGGCAAAACAACGAGAAAGAGGGTGCGGTTGATCCGATCGCAAACAGTCACATTCCAAAGGACGACCGCCTGCTCTGTGCAGGCCCGGGCCGGTTGTGCCAGGCGCTCGGGATCACCGCCGCACAGGATGGCCTGCCGCTCGACCAGCCACCGTTCGAGCTGCATGCTCGCGCGCTATCGCCGGAGATCGTGGCTGGTCCGCGTATCGGCATTACCAAGGCGGTGGAACGCCCTTGGCGCTATGGAATGAAGGGTTCGCCCTATCTCAGCCGGCCGTTCCCACCGCTTCCGGGCCGCGGGCGGGCGCGCTAGAGCATGATCCCGAAAAGTTGCAGACTTTTCGGACAAGATCATGCGGCAAAACAAAGAGAAATAGAGTGCGATCGATTCAATCTGAATGGATC
>JANQIP010000055.1 GCA_028282095.1 Xanthobacteraceae bacterium
CACGATCCAGTTAGATTGAATCGATCGCGCTCTCTTTCTCTTTGTTCTGTCGCATGATCTTGTCCGAAAAGTCTGCCAACTTTTCGGGATCATGCTCTAGCTCGGATCAGGCCGGGGCCAAGCCGAGGCGGGCGTCGCGCCGGCGTAGCCAGGCAACGAACGGGATCGCGAACAGCACCATCCATGCCTTGCCGACGACCTGGCCTGCAAGGAATTCGAGCGAGCCGAAGGCAAGCCAAAGAAACACAACCGAATCGACGACGAGCCCGACCATGCTCGAGGCGACGACGGCGGACACGAGCCGGCGGCGCGCTAGCGGCGTATAGACCGCAAGATCGGCAAATTCGGAGAGAAGAAAGGCAACCGCCGAGGCGATCACCAGCGCCGGCGGGGCGAGGAGCGCCGAAAACGCGGCGCCGGCGAGAATCGCAAGCACCGCCGCAACGACGCCGAGCCGCCGCTGCACCAGATCGCGGAGCACGAGCGCAAAGCCGATCATCAGCACGCCCGACGGCGCACTGATGCCGGGCAGCACCGGAACGAGGCACGGCCCGTTCGGGACGCATGTCGTGCCGACATGCTGAATCAGGTAGTTCGCGGCGGGAATCGTGAGGGCGAACAGCACGAGGAACAACAATCCCTCGCGCCGACGCCGCGCCTGCCTGTCATTCCAGTCGATCATCGCGATCCGATCCATTTGGCATATCCCGCCGCGCGCAGGCGGCAGGCCGGGCATTCGCCGCAACCATAGCCCCAGGCGTGGCGGCGTGACCGGTCGCCGAGATAGCAGGTGTGGGTGTCTTCGAGAAGCAGATCGACCAAGGCCTGCCCGCCCAATTCATGCGCGAGCGCGAAAGTCGCGGCCTTGTCGACCCACATCAGCGGCGTGTGGATGACAAAGCTCCGGTCCATGCCGAGATTGAGGGCGAGTTGCATCGCCTTCAGCGTATCGTCGCGGCAGTCCGGATAGCCGGAGAAATCGGTCTCGCACATGCCGGCGACCAAGTGCTTCGCCCCGCGGCGATAGGCAAGCGCTCCGGCGAAGGCGAGGAATATGACATTACGGCCGGGCACGAAGGTCGTCGGCAGGCCGCTCTCGGCAATGGTGATGGCTGCGTCGCGGGTGAGCGCGGTCTCCGACATCGCGGCAAGCGCATCGAGCTTGACCACGTAATCGCCGCCAAGGCGGGCGCTCCAGGCCTGATCGAGCCCGGCGACCCGCGTGCGGATATGCGGGCGCCGCTCAAGCTCGACCGCATGGCGTTGCCCATAGAGAAACCCGACGGTTTCGACCCTGGCAAAACGCGCGAGCGCCCAGGCAAGGCATACGGTTGAATCTTGCCCGCCGGAAAACAGGACGAGCGCGGTATCGGACGTGTCCATATGACCGGTTTAGCGTGTCGGGAGGGTCAGGCGAAGCGCAACATCGCTGCACACAGGTGATTCGGCAGTCCCTTTGTCTATCTTGCGAAACGCAGCGCATTTTGGAAATGCAGTGCGGTTCCTGGAGCATGATCCGGAACAGTTGGCAGGCTTTCCGGACAAGATCATGTGACCAAATAGGCAGATAGAGAGCGTCATCGGTTCACTCTGAACCGATCACGCTCTCGGTCAAGGGTCGCGGCAATGACCGAGGTGACGATTCGAAGCGGGCGGCCACAGGATAGCGCGACGATCGCGCAGCTCTACCTCATCGCCTCGGACGGGCTTGTCGAATATGTCTGGAGCCTGATAGCCGAACCCGGCGAGAGCGCGATCGAGGCCGGCATCCGTGGCTATGCCCGCGAGGGGGACACGTTCTCCTACCAGAACTGTATCCTCGCCGAGCTCGGCGGAACGGTGGTCGGCATGGCCCACGGCTTTCCGATGGATGCCGATCCCCCCGCCGAACTGGCGGAAGATCCCGTGCTGCGGCCCTATATGGAGCTCCAGGACCATGGGAGCCTCTATCTTTCCGGCATCGCGCTGTTTCCCGACCACCGCAATCGCGGGATCGGCAGCAGGCTTATGGCCGCAATCGAGGATCAGGCCCGCGCCCTCGCCCTGCCGCGGGTCAGCCTGATCTGCTTCGAACGCAATGAGAGCGGGATGCGGTTCTATCGCCGCCTCGGTTTTGCGGAGATCGACCGGCGGGCGATCGTCCCGCATCCCATGCTGCACGTCACCGACGGCGATGCCGTGCTGCTTGCCCGCGCCGTCCCGACGTGAACCGGTTTTTCCCGAACACGCTTGATCCGGTTTTCGCCATACGGCCGGTGACAACGATGCGGACATAGGCGCCGACAAACATCTTGTTACCTCTCCCCGCAAGCGGGGAGAGGTCGACGCGCGAAGCGCGGCGGGTGAGGGGCCAGCACGGGCATCGTGGAAACGCCAAAGCCCCTCATCCGGCTCGCGGCAAGCGCCGCTCGCCACCTTCTCCCCGCATGCGGGGAGAAGGAAATCTCAAGCGCCGGCAAATGAGGTGACTTCCTGAATCGATAATCGGGAATGCGACCAATTCGGCTACATCGTCCTAACCGAGATCGGCGCCGGCGGCGCGACGGCTCCCTCTGATCCCACCGGCATAACCGACCGGCGGGATGCGGAAGGAGAAGGTCGAGCCCTTGCCGACCTCGCTTTTGAACCAGATCTCGCCGCCGAAGCGCTCCAGAATATGCCGGCAGATCGGCAGACCGAGGCCGGTGCCTTGCGGCTTGTCGATCAGGGTATCGCCCGCCTGCTGGAAGCGCTCGAAGATCTTCTGGCTATCCTGCTTGGCGATGCCGACGCCGTTGTCGCCGACATCGACCCGCAGCGCGCCCACCTCCGCCCGTGCAACAAGGGTAACGAGCCCGTCCTCGCGGTTGCAGAACTTGATCGCGTTGGAGAGCAGATTAACAAGAACCTGGGTGAGGCGGTCGGGATCGACATATACGGTCGGCAGGTCGTCGGCGATGTCGGTCTCAAGCCGGATATTGGGATTTTTGGCGAACAGGCCGGCCATGGCGGCAAGCGCGGTTTCGATCAACCGTTTCGGCGCAATCTCGCGCATATGCCACGCGGTTTTGCCCGCCTCCATCTTGGCAAGGTCCAGGATGTCGTTGATCAGCCGGGTGAGCCGTTCACTTTCCTGCACGATGATGTTCAAGAACTCGTTGCGCTGCCCGATACCAAGATCGGGATTGTCGTGAACGATCTCGCTGAACGAGCGGATCGAGGTCAGCGGCGTGCGGAACTCGTGGCTGACGGTGGAGACGAAGTCGTCCTTCATCTTGTCGAGCTCCGTGAGCCGCTCATTGGCGGCGCGCAGCTCCGCTGTCGCCGCTTCGAGCTGCTTCGATTTCTCCTCGAGCTGGCGGCTGTAGACCACGAGCTGCGACGCCTCATCGAGAATCTGCATGACCGCGTCGATGTCGTGCATCTCCTCGCGCAGCACTGAGGCGATCATGATGCGCGCCGAAGCGGCGCCAATAGTGCCCGCCAATTGCCGCTCGGCATACTGGACGACCTCGGCATCGCCCGCTTGCGAATCGTCGAGCCGGCGCCCCTTTTCGCGCTCGAAACGCAGCAGCGCCTGGTCGGTCGGCCCCTCGCCCATGAACCGGTTCATCAGCCGACGAAGATCGCCGATCGTGGCCCGCCCACGCCAGATTCGCGCGCCGTCCGAAGTGTGCTTGAAAATGTCGACGAATTGCACCGCCTGGCTGCGCTCGATCATCGACTGTGTGGTCGCCAACGATATGGCGACATAGAGCCCGACATTGACCACCATGGTCCAGAACAGAGCATGCGCGATCGGAGAGAGCCCCTCGAGTCCGAACAGCGCATAGGGGCTGAGCAGCGTCAGTCCCCACGGGCCATCTTGCAGGAAACTCTGGGAGAGCCAGCCGGCGCCGGCGAAGGACGGAAGCAGCAGCGTATAGACCCACACCAGGAATCCGGCGCTGAGTCCGGCGAGCGCGCCGAGCCGCGTTGCGCCCTTCCACAGGATGCCGCCGAGAATGGCAGGGGCGAATTGCGCGGCGGCAACGAAGGACATCAGCCCGATCGACACCAGCGCATAGGATTCGCCGATCAGCCGGACATACACATAGCCGAGCAGGATGACGAAAATGATGGCGCCGCGGCGGATCGCGCGCAGCACACCGGTCAGGTCCGCGCGCTCGGACAAATGCAGGCGCCCGTAGCGCAGCAAGACCGGCATCACGAGATCGTTCGACACCATGGTGGCAAGCGCGATGGTCTCGACAATGATCATCCCGGTTGCGGCGGACAGCCCGCCGATGAAGACGATCACGGCGATCGCCTCGAAATGCTCCGCGATCGGCAAGGTCAAAACGAAAAAATCGGGATCGACGCCGTCGCGCGGAAAGACCAGCAATCCACCGAAGGCAATCGGCAGCACGAACAGATTGATCAGCAAGAGATAGAGCGGGAACAGCCAGATCGCCTTCTTGACATGCCGTTCGTCGACATTCTCCACCACCAGGACCTGGAACTGGCGCGGCAGCACCACGATGGCGGCCATCGATAGCAACGTGATCGCTATCCAGTCCGAATAGCCGCCCGCCGCCGAAAGCGTGAAGAGTTTTTGGAACGCAGGATCGGCGGCGGCACGCGAGAACACGTCGCCGAAGCCGCCGAAAATGCCGTAGGTGACGAACACGCCGACGACGAGGAAGGCGATCAGCTTGACCACCGACTCAAAGGCGATCGCCGCCACCATGCCCTCATGGCGCTCGCTGGCGTCGATATGGCGGGTGCCGAACAGGATGGCGAACGCCGCCATGATCAGCGCGACATAGAGCGCGGTGTCCTGCAGGATCGGCGTGGAGCCGAGATTTTCCGGCGTCGCCACCGCCGGGTAGCGCAGGAGAACCGTGAAGCTGGTCGAGATCGCTTTGAGCTGCAGCGAAATGTAAGGGATGATGCCGACCACCGCGATGATCGTCACCAAGCCGCCGAGATAATAGCTCTTGCCATAGCGCGAGGCGACGAAGTCGGCGATCGAGGTGATGCGGTTGACCTTGCTGATGCGGATGATCTTGCGGATCGCCAGCCAGCCGAGGATGAAGGTCAGCGTCGGGCCGAGATAGATCGGCAGGAATCCGACGCCGGCCGATGCCGCGCGCCCGACGCTGCCGTAATAGGTCCAGGCCGTGCAGTAGACCGCGATCGACAGCGCATAGACATAGGGGCTCGCAATGATGCTGCGCCCCTGGTCCGCCCGGCGGTCGCCGTAATAGGCGATCGCGAACAGGAGCAAGAGATAAAGGAGCGACACCGTGAGGATGGTGAGGCCCGTCAGCATGGCTCAAGACTCGGCCCCGGTCGTCCTGTCGCGCTCCTGATCGCGCATTGCCCCCGGCTCCGCTTGCGCCAGATCCTCCTCGCTCTGCGGCTGCTCGACGATCAGCGCCAACAGCGCGATCAGCGCCGCCCAGGCAATGAACAGATAAAGGTAGAGCACCGGTATGCCGCCGACCAGGTCGGGTTTGTCGAACACCCCGATCAGCGGCGGCATGAACAGCAACAGGGCGAGCAGGAACAGCCCGATCAGGCGTTCGCCGGTCAAACCTTGTCGTACCATGCCGATCTCCCGCGGCGCCCGGCACAAGCCAGAACGAATTGCAAAGGTGAGGAACGCAGCAATTCGTTAGATTAGAGCATGATCCCGAAAAGTTGGCAGGCTTTTCGAGTGAGATCATGCGGCAAGACAAAGAGAAATAACGCGCGAACGATTCGATCTTTAAGGATCGCGCTCTAGTCCGTTCGTCCCCGCGAAAGCGGGGAACCAGATGCACCACCAAAGGGGATTCCCGCTTTCGCGGGAATGAACGGAATCTAGAGCATGACCTGCGATGAGTTGAGCGCAGGCTCAGTTGAGCAATTGCGCCTGTTGCCGGCGTTGCTCCATCATCCGTTTCGATATCTTCGCCGCCTGGCCGAGCGTCTCGATCCCGCGGGCTTCCAGAAGGTCGAGCAGTTTCACGAAAATCGCGGCCGTGGTCATGGCATCGCCCAGCGCGGTGTGGCGGTTGACCACCTCGACGCCCATGCGCTCGGCGGCGGCGGTGAGCGAGAAGTCCGACACATCCTCTTGCACATAGACCGACAGGAGCAGCGCATCGAGGACGGGATTGTCGAACTTGACGCCGGCTTTGTCCGTCGATTTTTCCAGGAATTTCATGTCGAAAGCAGCGTTGTAGGCGATCAGCACCGAGTCGCCGACAAAGCCCTTGAATTGCGGGATCACGACATGGGCCGGCGGCTTGTCGCGCACCATGTCGTCGGTGATTCCGTGAATGCGCGTCGTCTTCGCCGGGATGGCGCGGCCGGGATTGACCAGACGCTCGAATGTCTCGCCCGTCAGGATGCGGCCATTGACGACCCGCACCGCGCCGATCGCCAGCAATTCATCGCCTTCGTCGGGCCGCAGGCCGGTCGCCTCGGTGTCGAACACCACGCAATTGAGCTTGCGCAGCGGCGCCTCTTTCAGTGCCTCGTTCGATCCGTTGAACAGGTCGAAGTCGTAGAATTCCGACCACGGGGGCATTCGCGCGGCCGTCTCGCGCGGGCGCGGGCGCTCGGCCGACCTCAAAGGCAATCGCAGGCAGGTGCGGCCTTCCGGCCGCGACTGGCTCCACAGTTCGCTGGCGTGCCGTTCGACGATTTCGCGCAATGTGCGGTTGCCGATGGTGCCGCGGAGCGGCTCGCCGAGCCAGCTATCGATGACTGCGGAGGATACCGGCTCGCCGTCCCAGATCACCTCGACATAGGCGTATCGCTCGCCCGGGACGATGCCGATATCGAAGGCCGACCTCCCCGTATGGCGGGCGATGGCGCGGATCAGATGCTCCAGCGCCAACAGCAGCGAGTGGCTGTCGGCATGGACCCAGGCCGGCACGCCGACCGGGGTGACCTGAATGCCGTCCGCCTCGGCGAGATGCTTGCGCACGGTCCGGAACAGGTCGAGCGAGTGGATGTCGACGAGCGGCCAGGGGCCGGTCACCAGCCGGTCGTAGCTGCGCGTCAGCTCGGTGAAGCGCTGATTGAGCGCCTCCACCTCCTTGTTGATGATGGCCTGGAAGGCGCCGCGCTGATCAGGTTCAAGCTCGGGGTGTTCCGCCAGCATCTCGGTCGCGGCGCGCAGGTTAGCGAGCGGGCGACGCCATTCCACCGCGACCTCGCGCAGCAAGGTGTCGCGTTGTGCCAGGCTCTCGAGCTCGGCGCCGACATCGGCAAAGGTCAGCACATAGCCCGACACCCGGCCGGACGATTCGCGCACCAGGCTCAGCCGCGCCTGCAGCAGGGAACCGAGATGAAGCGCGGCGCACACAAAGCGCCGGGTCGCGGTCTCCTGGCTCGGCGCCCGCCCGTTCTCTTCGTCCACGGCGGCCGCCTCGGCCTGCTCGAGCAGCAGTTCCAGCGTATAGATCACCGGCTCGCGGGTGAGCAGGCCGAACAAGGAGCGATCGAGGCCGAGCGCATCGCGCATGTCGAGAATGCGCGCGGCGGCCTGGTTGTAGAGCAGGATGCGGTGCTCGAGATTGCAGACGATGACGCCTTCGGAGAGATCGAGCAGGATCGCCTCAAGCCGGCTCTTCTGCTCTTCGGCGCGCTGGGTCGCGCTACTGACGGCCTTGTCGGTCGTGCCGCGCGCCGCCTGCAAGGCGCCGGCCAGTTTTTCCACCTCCGCCGGCAAAGTATCGAGCCAGTGCCCCGGAGCGAGGGTGAGCGGCCGATCGAGCCTGGTCCGCGCGTGCATGCGCAACTCGCCCGACAAGTCGGCGAGCGGCCGCAGCAGCTTGACATGGAGGAAGCCGAATCCCACCGCTGCAAGCGCAGCGGCGATGACGAAGGCGACCGACAAATGGGCGCCGACACTGCCATCGCTCGCAGCCGCCTGCCACATCGCAACACCCGCCGCCGCAAAAGCGGCAACAGCGATGGCAGCGATGAAGATGGCTATTGCAACGGGGGGCCGCATGACCAGCGCGTCTCACTCATCAATTTCACTCGCCTGGAGCGGATTGGTTCATGGTTGAACCCATATTCACTCCGTCTGTTCTTTGTCCGTTGCATCTTCTCCTGCGGTTTCTACTGGCCCCGCTCGGCGCTGGAGCGTGATTCTCCCCGATCGAAGCGATCATGCTCACTTTCGATGTGTTTTTCCGATGGTTTTATTCGATAGGACTGCCGACTCATGCTCCAGCTTCCGTTCATTCCCGCGAAAGCGGGAATCCCCTTTGGCGGTGCATCTGGTTCCCCGCTTTCGCGGGGACGAACGGGCGAGAAGCGCGGTCCCTTGAGATCGAATCGATCGCGCGCCATTCTCTTTGTCTGGCCGCACGGCCTTGTCCCAAAAATCTGCCAGCTTTTCGCGATCATGCTCTAGCGATGCACGGCGGCGAGCAATCCGCTGACCCGATCCAGCACATCGCGACTCGCGAACGGCTTGGTGATGTAATCGTCGGCACCGACCGCCATGCCCTTTTCGCGTTCGACATCGCGGCCCTTCGCCGTCAGCATGATCACGCGCATGTCCCTCCATTTCGGATTGGCGCGAATGATCTCGCAGACATCGAACCCATTGCGCTTGGGCATCATGACGTCGAGCAGCACGAGGTCGGGGCGCGCTTTCTCGATTTCCGCAAGCGCTTCCTCGCCGTCGCGCGCGATGCGCACGTCATAACCGGCCTTCTTCATCAGAAACTCGAGGGACAATAGGATATTGGCCTCATCGTCGACGACGAGCACACTCGCCGGCATTGCTTCCTCCCTCATCCCGGATCGTCTGGTGGGGCAGGCGCAACCATGCTTCAAGGTTGCATCGCCCTATCGCATCCAGATATTTTTCTTGTTCTCGTGCAGGTTATCACTGAGCACGAGGCCGAAACAACCGGCCGTTCGCGACCGTCCGCACCGATCCGATGGGCCGAATTGCGAAGCGATCGCTGCCGATTGCGGCCAATCGCCTCATCGGGACATGGCCGAACCGCAGACCAGCGGGGGCGGTGCGGGGGCGGCTGCCGAGCGCGCGGCTCAACCGCTTGAAGCGCCTCGCATAATGCAACTCAATGCCGCACCGCAGCGCATTTTCTTATTCGCCCGACCGCTGCAGTGCCGCATCGGCGAGGGAGAAAAATACCGCCAGCACCCACATCCCGATCGAGATCATTGCGGTCCAATAGGCAAAGGTCAGATAGGTTTCGCGCAGCACGGTTGAACTGACGTATTGCGCATAGGCTTTGGGCGGGCGCTGCTCCTCGGTGAGATAGAGCCACAATTCGGTGCGGCGATAATCCTTGGTCCGTGCCTCGCGGGCCTTGAGGACGAGCACGCCGATCATCAAAAGCGTCAGGAATCCGCCGGTCTTGAAGGCGATGCGCGGCTCGAACGAAAAACCGATCATGATGCAGAAGATGGCGAGCGACGCGAAGGCGCATCCGCGCAATACGGTTTCGAACGCAATGCGCCGTATGTCCTCCACGTCCGTGCTCCGTCGACACTGCCGACTCAACGCCGATCCGACTGGAAGAACGGGCAAACCGTAGCCTGGGTTCCGACCTCTTACAATCGCCGCGCAAACCGTTACAGGCCGATCTGGAAGAAGTTGCCGATCGCCGGAAGGGTCAGCAGCGCCGTGCCAGCGAGCCAAATCCACATTGAAACATCATTCGAATCATCCTTGAGGCCGACGACATGCTCGTAGATCGCCGCCGGGATGCCGGCCAGGATGATCGTGGCGGTCGAGACCATCAAAGAGGAGAACATCAAAGTCAGCGGCACGCTCCCGAACAGGAGTGCCGGCGCGAGAATCTGCATGTGCAGCAATGCGAACAACAGCCAGGTTTGATTGAACAGGCCGTTGATCATGCCGAAGAAAGCGATAGCCACGAAATAACTGGTGCGATCCATGGCGGCAACTCAACCGGAACGAGGAAACACGCCGAGCAGAAGGTAAAGGCTAAGCAAGGCGACGCGCAGCCAGAACAGCCAGACCACGCCAAACAGCCAGACCACAACGGGCGCCGTCACCTTGGGCGTGAAAAAAGCAATAACAGCAACAAGCGGATCAGTGATGCGGCAGAAGAAGCGCCAAATGTAGTTCGGCGAGTCGACACCGACAATCAGCCCCAGAAGAACGCGGCCGAGCAGCGTATACATCAAGGCCGCGAGAACGAAGTTCGGAAGCTGAAAGTACCACTGATCAAGAACTGAAGGGCCGGTTTCCACGAATTCATGCCCCCTTTAATCGTGTCCCCATCTCCTTGGCCGCGGCTCCACTCAAACGCTCCCGCGAAGGGGCGGCGGTTCCGAGTGAGGAGCGGCTAGTGATGCGGCACCAACGCTTGAGCTCGTCTCATTGTGTTGGTGCCGCATCACAAAGCACCGGATTAGCTAGTGTTCCTTACCTGACGGTCCGGGGTCGGACCGTCAGAGAAGGAAACAC
>JANQIP010000059.1 GCA_028282095.1 Xanthobacteraceae bacterium
TCGCCGCGCATCCAATGCCTCATTCCAAGGGAATCATCCACATGAACGCAATCACACCCCAAACCCATCGCAAAACGACTTTTTCAGCAGCCTGCTAGCAGACTTTGCGGACACGTCTTAAAGCGCTTCAGGTCCCGGCGACGAAATAGGAGGCAAGACGCGACTGGATATTGCCGGCGACCACCTTCGCGGCGCGCGTTTCCGCATCGCGCAGGGCGCGCTGGCGCGCGAAGCGCTGCTCCTGGCCGGGAATGTCGTAATAGACGCGTGTTTGGGTCTTGTCGGTAATGACCGTCTTGCCGGTCTCGAGATCGATCAGATTGTAGATCGCGGTGAGCCCGAAATTCTCAACGTCCGGCCGCGCCGTCTGCGTGTCGACAATGACCGAGAGCCGGGTCGAGGTAATGCGGATGCTCAGGCGATGGGTGGGCGGCAGCGGGTTGCCGCCGCTCAAGCGGAACAGCAGGTCATTGCGGAGATCGACGGCGATGCGCGCTTCCGGCGTGCCATTGGGAGCCGGGATCTGGTCGATCTCGACCTGCCCCAGGGCGGATTTGATCGAAGGCCCGCCGTCGAGCGTGCGCTCGCCATAAAGCGGCTGAAAACAGGCCGCCACCAGCAAGGCCGCGCTCAAAGCCGCAGCCAGCCGGACAATGCGGGTCAGAAGGACGCCTTGATCACGCGACGACATTGACGATCCTGTGCGGAACAACGATGACCTTCGTCGGCAGCTTGCCGTCGAGCGCCCGTTTTACCGCATCGAGGGCAAGAACGGCAGCCTCGACCTCGGCTTTTCCGGCCTGGCGTGGCACGGTGACATCAGCCCGCTTCTTTCCGTTCACCTGCACCGGCAAAGTGATCGTCTCCTCGACAAGCAAAGCGGGGTCCGGCTCCGG
Source organism: Xanthobacteraceae bacterium (assembly GCA_028282095.1). Taxonomy (GTDB): domain Bacteria; phylum Pseudomonadota; class Alphaproteobacteria; order Rhizobiales; family Xanthobacteraceae; genus Rhodoplanes. The sequence continues at coordinate 897 of JANQIP010000059.1, forward strand.
CCATGGCGTGGTTGCGACCAGGCTCGCGTGTCCGAGCGCTTCCCAGCAGGCTTCGGCAAGGTGCGGCATCACCGGCGCGATGAGTTGAACGAGCAGTTCGGCGGCCTCGAATAACGCGGCACCCGTCTCCGGATCGGGCGACTTGCGGTCGTCCCCGCGCGCGCTCTCGAGCTCGGCCTGCAGGCGGTTCACGAGGTCATAGACCTGGGCGATGCCGACGTTGAAGCGCAGCTTTTCGATGTCGGCGCTGTAGGCGGCAAGCGCGCGGTGCGCGATCCGGCGGATTTCAGTCGCCTTCGGCCCGAGTTTGCCGTGCTGCGCTTGCGCTGCGCGGGGCAAGGCGGCCACTTCCGCCGTAAAGCGCCAGATCCGTTGCACGAACCGGGACGCGCCTTTGACGCCCTCCTCGGTCCAGATCACGTCGCGCTCGGGCGGCGAGTCGGAGAGCATGAACCAGCGCGCCGTGTCGGCGCCGAAGGCCTCGACAATCTCGTTGGGATCGACAGTGTTGCGCTTCGACTTCGACATTTTCTCGACCGGGCCGATCTCGATCGGCTCGCCGGTCGCAATCAGCGTGACGCGGCGCGTCTCGCCATCACTCGTGACCTGCACGTCCGACGGCGAAGCGAAGGTCCCGTCCGCTTTGCGGTAGGTCTCGTGCACCACCATGCCCTGCGTGAACAGGCCGGCGAACGGCTCGTCCATGCCGATATGGCCGGTCGCCTTCATCGCGCGGGTGAAAAACCGGCTGTAGAGCAGGTGCAGGATCGCATGCTCGATGCCGCCGATATATTGGTCGACCGGAAGCCAGGAATCGACCGCCGCGCGGTCGGTCGGCGCGTCGGTGATCCAGGGGTCGCTGAAACGCGCGAAATACCAGGACGAATCGACGAACGTGTCCATGGTGTCGGTCTCGCGCCGCGCCGCGCTGCCGCACTGCGGGCAGACGACATGCTTCCAGGTCGGGTGGTGGTCGAGCGGATTGCCGGGCCGGTCGAAGCTGACATCGTCGGGCAGCGTGACCGGGAGATCGCGCACCGGGACCGGAACCGCGCCGCAGTTCGGACAATGGATGATCGGGATCGGACAGCCCCAATAGCGCTGGCGGGAAATGCCCCAGTCGCGCAAGCGGTATTGCACCTGGCGCTGGCCGACCGGGCGATTGCCGCGCATCTTGGTTTCGAGCCGCCGGGCGACCTCCTCCTGCGCCTGCGGAATCGTCATGCCGTCGAGGAAGCGCGAATTGATCATCCGCCCCTCGCCGTCATAGGCGATGTCGGTGATGACGAAGGTGCTGGGGTCCTGCCCTTCCGGGCAGACGACCGGCGTGTTGCCGAGGCCGTATTTGTTGGCGAAATCAAGGTCGCGCTGATCGTGCGCCGGGCAGCCGAAGATCGCGCCGGTGCCGTAATCCATGAGGATGAAGTTCGCCACATAGACCGGGAGTTTCCAGGTCGGATCAAACGGATGGACGGCGCGAATGCCGGTGTCGAAGCCGAGCTTGTCCGCTTTGTCGATCGCTTCCTGCGCCGTCCCGGTGCGCCGGCAATCGGAGATGAAACCGGTCAGCGCCGGGTCCTTCTTCGCCGCCGCGGCGGCGAGCGGGTGATCGGGCGACAGCGCGAGGAACTTGGCGCCGAACAGCGTGTCGTGGCGGGTGGTGAAGACGTCCAGCGAGTCTTCGCCGTTCGGCGTCGTCGCCCGGTCGAGCGCGAAGCTGAACAGAAGCCCTTCCGAGCGCCCGATCCAGTTGCGCTGCATGATGCGCACCTTCTCCGGCCAGCGGTCGAGCCCATCGATCGCGGTCAGAAGCTCCTCGGCATAGTCCGTGATCTTGAAGAACCACTGCGTGAGCTCGCGCTGCTCGACGAGCGCCCCCGAACGCCAGCCACGCCCGTCGATCACCTGCTCATTGGCGAGCACGGTCATGTCGACCGGGTCCCAGTTGACCTTGGAGAGCCTGCGCTCGACCAGTCCCGCCGCGAGGAAGTCGAGGAACATGCTCTGCTGGTGCTTGTAATAGGCGGGATCGCAGGTCGCGATCTCGCGGTCCCAGTCGAGCGAGAGCCCCATCAAGCGGAGCTGCGCCTTCATCGCGTCGATATTGGCGTAAGTCCATTCGCGCGGATGGACCTTGTTGGCCATCGCGGCGTTCTCGGCCGGCATGCCGAAGGCGTCCCAGCCCATCGGATGCAGCACGTTGAAGCCCTTTGCCCGCTTGTAGCGTGCCACCACATCGCCCATTGTGTAGTTGCGCACATGGCCGATATGGATGCGCCCCGACGGATAGGGGAACATTTCCAACACGTAGTATTTCGGGCGCGGATCGTCGTTGCGGGTCGCGAAAATGCCCCGCTCGTCCCAGATCCGTTGCCAGCGGGCCTCCGCGACACGGGCGTTATAACGTTCGATGTTCATGTGTTTGGCAGTGCGAAAGACCACGCGACTAGGACATGAATAGGGCCATGGGTCAATCCGAGCGAGCCGTTGGACCAGGATCCCAAAGGTCGGCAGAGTTTTCGGATAGAATCGCGCGGCCGAACAAAGAGAAGGTGAGTGCGATTGATTCAACCTGAACCAATCGCGCTCCAGAGCGTGATCCCGAAAAACTGGCGGACTTTTCGGGCAGGATCATGCGATCGAATAGAGCATGATCCCGAAAAATTGGCAGGCTTTTTGGAAAAGATCATGCAATCGAATAAAGAGGACCGAAGCGCCGGAGAAGCGCCCAGACGGTGTCATCGATGCAACCTGAAGCCGGCGATAGAGCACACGCCGAGAGTTCCTCTGCCGAGCGGCTTGCAGCCGTCGAACGAGAGGTCGCGGCGGCCTGCGCCGAGGCCGGACGGGAACCCTCGACGGTCACTCTCATAGCGGTGGCAAAGACCTTTCCCGCCCAAACGATCCGCCCGATTATCGCTGCGCGCCACCGCGTTTTCGGCGAGAGCCGGGTGCAGGAGGCCAAAGCGAAGTGGTCGGCCCTGAAGGCTGCCAATCCCGGCCTCGAACTGCATATGATCGGACCGCTGCAATCCAACAAGGCACGCGAAGCACTGGCCCTGTTCGACGCCATTCATTCGGTCGACCGGCCCAGCCTGTGCGCGGCGCTCGGCAAGGAGATCGAGCGGCAGGGGCGGCAGCCGCTCCTGTTTGTCGAGATCAATACCGGGGCGGAGCCGCAGAAGGCGGGCGTGCTTCCGCAGGATGCAGATGCTTTCCTGCGTAATTGCGCTGCGACTTATGGACTCACCATTTCCGGACTGATGTGCATCCCGCCATTCGACGAACCGCCGGCTCCGCATTTCGCCCTGACAGCGAAGATCGCCCGCCGCAACGGGCTCGGCCTGCTCTCCATGGGTATGAGCGGCGATTTCGCACAGGCAATCCGGCTCGGTGCCACCCATGTGCGAATCGGCAGCGCGATTTTCGGCGAACGCCCGCCTCATGCGACAAACTAAACAGAAATGAAGCGCGATCGATTCGAACGGAATGGATCGCGCTCTGAGTTTGGGATAAAATCACACGATAAAACAGAGGGTTGAGATCAGTGAATCCGGATTCGTGTCTTGCGCGAGAGGCGGCGAAGGAGATTGCGCAGGCTAGCCGGGGTCAAGGCGATACAGCCGGCGGTCGGCGCAAACCCTGGTCTCGCGATATGGATGAACACCGCGCTGCCGCGGCCGGCGATTCGCGGTCTGACGTTATGGTCAAGCTCGACCACGATGTCGTAAAGATGGTCGTTACGCCACAGCCGGTCGCCATCTTCGCCAGCGGCGAGTCGAATGTGCCGGTTGTACCGGCGGTCGGTGGGGTCCTCGCACCAGGCATCGGCCGGCGTGATACGGCGGGTCGGCAGGGCCGTATGCGGCCGCGGCCCACGGTCGGCACGCCACCACACGCGCACCGGCCGAAACCTGCCGCGCGGGGTCGCGCCATCGCCCTCGGTCTTGTTCGCCTTGACGCCGGCCCGTCCGAGCGCCACCTGCAAACGCAACGGACCGGCGAGAAGCCAGCCGCGCTGCGGACTTCCGGCCTTGGCCGCGACCGTAACGAGCGGTAAAGCCATCCGTTGAACGGATAGGGATTGTGTCTTTTTGGTTGTATCCCCTCGATAGTGAGCGTTCATACTTGCTCTTCTTGCTCCGAATGATCTACTTCGCGCAAGCGTTTGTTTCGGCACGCCCGCGTCCGGGCCGAACTGTTCAGGCCGGATTAGATCTTACTCTGATAGTCTCTCAGGGTCGCGTCGGTGCGGCGAGCCTCATCCCATTCGCCGCAATTGCGTGAAGGCCGCAAGTCATGTCGAATGCCCGTAAGATCCTGATTGTCGACGACGAAACCGAACTGCGCGAAGCGTTGGTCGAGCAATTGTCGTTGCACGATGAGTTCGAGCCCGTCGCGGTGGACACCGGGGCGAAATGTGTCCAGGTCTCAAGGGCCGGGCAGATCGATCTCGTCATCATGGATGTCGGCCTGCCCGACATCGACGGCCGCGAAGCGGTGCGCATCATGCGCAAGAACGGGTTCAAGTCGCCGATCATCATGTTGACCGGGCATGATACCGATTCGGACACCATTCTCGGTCTCGAATCGGGGGCCAACGACTATGTCCCCAAGCCCTTTCGCTTCGCCGTGCTGCTGGCGCGCATTCGCGCCCAGCTCCGCCAGCATGAAGCGAGCGAGGACGCCGTCTTCACCATCGGTCCTTATACGTTCCGCCCGAGCTCCAAGCTGCTGATCAGCCCCAAGGGCAACAAGATCAGGCTGACCGAGAAGGAGACTGCGATCCTGCGGTTTCTCTTCCGCGCCGGTCAGAAGCCGGTATCGCGCGAGGTGCTGCTGCAGGAAGTCTGGGGCTATAATTCCGGCGTGACGACTCACACGCTTGAAACGCATATCTATCGGCTGCGCCAGAAGATCGAGCGGGATGCCGGCAATCCGGCGATCCTCGTGACCGAGGCGGGCGGTTACAAGCTCGTCCCCTGATCGCGACCGCGCCTGATGAGCCTTGACGACGACATTGCCTGTCTCAATGCGGTCCCGACTTTCGGCCTGTTAGGGTCGCAGGCGCTCCGCATCCTGGCGATCGGCTGCGAAAGCCGCACGGTCCTCGAAGGCGAGGTCCTGTTCAAGGCCGGCCAGCCCGCCGATTGCGGCTATGTCGTGCAGGAGGGTGCGTTCCAACTCCAACCCCCGCCGATCGATGGTTCGCCGCAAGGCGATGCCGCTGAAGTCGCGACTGTCGGCGCCGGTGTCCTTCTCGGCGAGCTCGCCCTGATCGTCGAGACGGTGCGGCCGGTGACGGCGATCGCCGCCGAGCGCTCGATCGTCATGCGCATTCCGCGCCAGCTCTTCCATAAAACGCTGGAAGGCTTCCCTGAAGCGGCGCAGCGCTTGCGCGACCATATTGCCGCCCGCGCACGGGAGACCGCCGACGAGATCTCGCAGGTGCGGTCTGCCCTCGATACCGACGCGCCGGAGCAGTAAGCGGCGGCGACTCGAAGGCGCTGGCTTCTCCTTGAATCGATCGCGCGCGGTTTCTCTTTGTTCGGTCGCATGATCTTGTCCGAAAAGTCTCCAACTTTTCGGGATCATGCTCTGTCTCTCTTTGTTCGGTCGCATTATCTTGTCCGAAAAGTCTCCAACTTTTCGGGATGATGCTCTGTATCTCTTGTTCGGTCGCATGATCTTGTCCGAAAAGTCTCCAACTTTTCGGGATCATGCTCATCTCTCTGCTTGGGCGCATGATCTTATCCGAAAAGTCTGCCAGTTTTTCGGGATCATGCTCCGGGGCTCGCATCGCTTCATCGTGACGCCTATCTCACGCCCATGCGCCCGGAAGAACTGCTCGCCCCTTCGCCTGTAGGCCTTTATTGCCCTGCCGCCGGCTTTCACATCGATCCGCTAAGCGCAGTCGACAAGGCGCTGATCACACATGCGCATTCCGATCATGCGCGGGCGGGCCACGGCCATGTGCTGGCCACGCGCGAGACGCTCGATATCATGCGGCTTCGGCTCGGCGATGATTTCGCGGGCGCAACGCAACCGGTCGCCTATGGCGAGACGGCGCGGTTGGGCGACGTAACGGTGAGCTTTCACCCTGCCGGACATGTGCTCGGATCGGCGCAAATCCTCATCGAGGGCCGGGGCCAGCGCATCGTCGCCGCGGGCGATTTCAAGGATCAGGCCGATCCGACCTGCGCACCGTTCGTGCCGGTTGCGTGCGATGTGTTCATCAGCGAGGCGACCTTCGCCCTGCCGGTGTTCCGCCATGGCGACCCTGCGGCGGAGATCCAAAAACTCCTGCGCTCGGCCGCGCTGTTTCCGGAGCGGGCGCATCTCGTCGGCGCCTATGCGCTCGGCAAAGCGCAACGGCTGATCGCGCTTCTGCGCGCTGCCGGCTACGACCGGCCGATCTATCTGCACGGCGCGCTCGAATCGATGACGGGCTATTACGCGCAGCGTTTCAATCTCGGCGCCTTGCGTCCCGCGCGTGAAGCCGGCAAGGCGGAACTCGCCGGCGCCATCGCCCTATGTCCGCCTGCGGCACTGAAAGATCTGTGGGCGCGCCGTTTCCCCGATCCCGTCACCTGTTTCGCGTCAGGCTGGATGCGGGTACGGGCGCGCGCCCGCCAGCGCGGGGTCGAACTGCCGCTGGTCATCTCCGATCATTGCGACTGGGACGGGCTCACGCGCGTCATTCCGGCAACGGGAGCAGCCGAAATCTGGGTCACGCATGGGGCCGAGGAGGCGCTGGTGCATTGGTGCGGGACGCAAGGCCTGCGCGCGCGCCCGCTGCATCTCGTCGGATATGGCGAGGAGGAGGACGGTCCCGTTCCGGATACCGGCGACTCGGTGCAAGCAAAGAACGGTTCGGCATGAATCGCTTTGCCGGATTGCTCGATCGTCTGGCCTATGAGCATGGCCGCAATGCCAAGCTGCGGCTCCTCACGGCGTATTTCCGCGCAACGCCCGATCCGGAGCGGGGTTATGCGCTCGCCGCGCTGACCGGCGCACTGTCCTTTCCCCATGCCAAGCCGGGCGTCATCCGCGCACTCATCTCGGAGCGCACGGACCCGGTCCTGTTCGCGCTGTCCTACGATTATGTCGGCGACCTTTCCGAGACCGTGGCGCTGATGTGGCCTGATCCGAAACGGAGCGCGGCGGAAAGCGCCGAATCTCATGATCGACCCGGCACATCCCCCTCGCTCACGGAGGTGGTGACAAGGCTCGCCACGCTCGGCAAGAGCGAGCTCCCGGGTCAGCTCGCGCGCTGGCTCGATGCGCTGGACGAGACCGGGCGCTGGGCATTGTTGAAGCTCGTCACCGGCGCTTTGCGCGTCGGCGTCTCCGCGCGGCTTGCCAAAACCGCGGTCGCGGCACTTGGCGACAAGGACCCCGACGAGATCGAAATCCTGTGGCCATCCTTCTCACCGCCCTATGCCGATCTCTTCGCCTACGCCGAAGGGCGAATCGAAAAGCCGCTCATCACCGACCCTGTGCCGTTCCGTCCGCCCATGCTCTCGCATGCGATCGAGGACGGCGATTTCGCCAAGCTCGACCCGGCGGACTTCCTCGCGGAATGGAAGTGGGACGGTATCCGCGTGCAGGCGGTCGCAGGACAGCGTGCTGGCGGCGAACATGTTGCGCGCCTTTATTCACGCACCGGAGAGGACATCTCGCCGGCCTTTCCCGACCTCGTCGAAGCGCTTGGTTTCGACGGCGCGTTGGACGGCGAACTGCTGATCCGGCGCGAGCAACGCGTGCAGTCCTTTGCCGTGCTGCAGCAGCGGCTGAACCGCAAGACCGTCAGCGCAAAGCTTCTCGCCGAGTTTCCCGCGCATCTGCGGGTTTATGATCTTCTGGTCGAAGCCGGCGAGGATTTGCGCGAACAGCCCCTTTCGGTCAGGCGCGGCCGGCTGGAAGCGCTCGTTGCTCGGCTCGCTTCACCGCATATCGATCTTTCCCCGTCGATAGGCTTCGCCGATTGGGAAACGCTTGCCGCAGCGCGGGCGAACCCGGCCGCGGCCGGTGCCGGCATCGATGCCGATGCGGTCGAAGGCGTGATGATCAAGCGTCTGAACGCGCTATATCTGCCGGGGCGGCCAAAAGGCCTGTGGTGGAAGTGGAAGCGCGATCCTTTCGTGGTCGACGCCGTGCTGATGTACGCCCAGCGTGGTCACGGCAAGCGTTCGTCCTACTATTCGGACTACACCTTCGGCCTGTGGACCAAGGGCGAAGCCGGTGACGAGCTCGTGCCCGTCGGCAAGGCCTATTTCGGGTTCACCGACGCCGAGCTCGGCGAGATCGACCGGTTTGTCCGGCGCAACACCACGGGCCGCTTCGGTCCGGTGCGCGAGGTGGTGCACGAAGACGAGCGCGGGCTCGTCTTTGAAGTGGCGTTCGAGGGCCTCCAACGCTCGACCCGCCATCGCTCCGGAATTGCAATGCGGTTCCCGCGCATCAGCCGGCTGCGTTTCGACAAGCCGCCGCGCGAGGCGGACCGTTTGGAGCTTCTGCGGCGCATGCTGGACGCAGCCGAAGGAACGCCGTCCTCGGGCGCGAGCGCCGGCGCGCCGGCGATTGCCCGCACCGGACGGCGCAAGGGCGCCTGAGCGCGAATGCTGCTATAAGCTTCAACGCGATTCAGTGGAGCACGATCGTTTCAATCTGAATGGATCGCGCTCTAGTGTCCCGACTCTGACGGTCCGACCCCGGACCGTCAGCCCGGAACACTAGTTAACTCGATGCTTTGTGATGCGGCACCAACACGATGAGACGAGCTCAAGCGTTGGTGCCGCATCACTAGCGGAGCCGATGACATGCCCAACCCGGAAATCGCCCGTTTTCTCGGCGGGTCACCCTTGTCCGTCGCCATACGGCTCGTGCTCCTGTCGATCCTCGTCGGAGCGATCCTCTCGGCGATCGGGTTCGATCCGTGGAACCTGGTCGAGAGCATTCAGATTCTGATCGAGGGCGTCTGGAACATGGGCTTCGATGCCGTGGTCTGGGTTTGGCGCTATTTCCTGCTCGGGGCCGTGATTGTCATCCCGGTCTGGCTGGTCGTCCGGCTGGCAAAACGCGCGGACCGCTGAGGGCGATCGGCGTTTGTCCGGCGCAAGCAGGCAGTGACGTGGTTGTTGGTCCGTTCGTCCCCGCGAAAGCGGGGAACCAGATGCACCGCCAAGGGGATTCCCGCTTTCGCGGGAATGAACGAAATCTATAGAGCGTGATCCCGAAAGTTGGCGGGCTTTTCGGACAAGATCATGCGGCAAGACCAAAGAGGAAGAGCGCGCGACCGATTCGCCTTGAATCAATCGCGCTCCAGTGATGCGGCACCAACGCTTGGGCTCGTCTCATCGTGTTGGTGCCGCATCACAAAGCACCAGATTAGCTAGTATTCCGGGCTGACGGTCCGGGATCGGACCGTCAGAGAAGGAAACACTAGCGGCAACCTGAAAACAATTTAACCGTGTATTGGCTGTTGACTGCCCCTTAAGATTTGTGGCGTCATCAGGCTAAAATTCCTATGGTTAAGATCATTTCCACACTCTCGACGCAGGCGCGAGCGCTGCGTGGGAGGTTGCCGATGCTGACCCATGCTCAGATCTGGACGGCGCTCGACCGCCTTGCCGCGCGTTCCGGCTTGTCGCCCTCCGGGCTTGCCAAGCGCGCCGGACTCGACCCGACGACCTTCAACAAGTCGAAACGCATCACACCGGATGGGCGCGCGCGCTGGCCCTCAACCGAGTCGGTTGCAAAATCACTGGCGGCAACCGAGACGACGGTGGAGGAGTTCGTCAAGCTGATCACCGATCAGCGCCGGTCCGCCGAGCGGGCGGTGCCGCTGATCGGCTTCTCGGAAGCGGGTGTCGGCGGGTTTTTCGACGAGGTAGGTTTGCCGATTGGCAGGGGTTGGGACGAAATCCCCTTCCCGGCGGTCGAAGACGAGCACGCTTATGCGTTGGAAATTTCGGGCGACCAGATGCAACCCGCTTATCGCGACGGAACGGTGATCATCGTCTCGCCGACGGCGCCGATCCGCCGCGGCGACCGCGTTGTGGTCCGGACCAGGGACGGTGCGGTCATGGCTGAAGAACTCAAGCGCAAGACGGCGAAGACGCTGGAGCTAAAATCGCTCAACCCCGGGCAATCCGATCGTGCCTTCCCGGCCGAGGACGTGCTGTGGATCGCCCGTGTCCTGTGGGCGAGCCAATGAGCGGCACCGGCGCTCCGCAAGACGCCTATGTTCACGGCTATTCGGGACCCGAACATCAGCGCCTGCTCGACCAGGCCGCCACCTTGGCCGAGTTGCTCCATCACGACACCGTCTTCCCCGCAGGCGCCGACGTGCTCGAGGCCGGATGCGGCGTCGGGGCGCAAACGATCACCATCGCCGGCCAAAATCCGGGGGCGCGGATTCGATCGGCGGACATTTCGGCGCTGTCGCTGAAAGCCGCCAAGACCCGAATCGAACACGCGGGGCTGAGCAATGTCGACTTCCTGCAGGCCGACATTTTCAATCTGCCGTTCCGGACGCAGAGCTTCGACCATGTCTTCGTGTGTTTCGTTCTCGAACACCTGCGCGATCCGCTCGCCGCGCTTGCCCACCTCAAACGGCTGCTGAAACCCGACGGCACGATCACCGCGATCGAGGGCGACCACCGCTCCGCCTATTTCCACCCCGACAGCGCCGCCGCGCAACGCACCATCCAGTGCCTTATCGACATCCAGGCGGCCATGGGCGGCGATTCCCTGATCGGGCGGCGCCTCTATCCGCTGTTCGTCGAAGCGGGCTTTGCCGATGTCACGGTGTCGCCGCGCATGGTCTATGCCGATGCGAGCCGCCCGCTGATGGTCGACGGGTTCACCCGCAAGACCTTCAACGCCATGGTGGAAGGGGTGCGCGAGGAAGCGCTTGCCCGTGGCCTGATCGATCCGCAGGCCTGGGACGAAGGCATCCGCGACCTTCACCGAACCGCCGAGCCCGACGGAGTATTCTGCTACACCTTCTTCAAGGTGGTGGCGACGGCCGCGGGCTGATTGCCTTTCTGGTCCCGTTACGAATTTGCCTCTGTGTCTTCGTTCGCATGATCTTGTCCGAAAAGTCTCCAACTTTTCGGGATCATGCTCTCCTGCTCCCCCTTCCAGGCGGACCGGGTGCGCCTTACATCTCAAGCGGGCGGTGCCTTTGTGGGCCGCCCAAGCGTTATTACGGGCATCGTTCCGGTGCCCATGACGAGATCGGGCCGCGCTGCAGGAGCATGACCCCGAAAAGTTGCAGACTATTCGGAGAAGGTCATGCGACCCAGCAAGAGCATGACCCCGAAAAGTTGCAGGCTTTTCGGAAAGAGTCATGCGACCGACAAGAGCCGGGCGGCCGAAGGAGAGGGCGATGAATTTTGAAAAATACACCGACCGCGCGCGCGGCTTCGTGCAATCGGCGCAATCGCTGGCGCTGCGCGAGGGGCACCAGCAGTTCGCCCCCGAGCATCTGCTCAAAGTACTGCTCGACGATCCCGAAGGACTGGCGGCCGGCCTGATCGACCGCTCCGGCGGAAACTCGCGCGTCGCATTGGCCGAGGTCGAGGCCGCGCTCAAGAAGCGCCCCAAAGTGGAGGGCAGCGGCGCCGGCCAGCTCTATATCGATCCGGCGCTCGCGCGCGTCTTCGACACGGCGGAGAAGGCGGCCGAAAAGGCGGGCGATTCCTATGTCACCGTCGAGCGGCTGCTGCTTGCGCTTGCGATCGAGAAGGACAACGCCGCCGGTAAGATCCTCGCTTTGGCGGGCGTGAGCCCGCAGAATCTCAATGCCGCGATCGAGGCGCTGCGCAAGGGCCGCACCGCGGATTCCTCGTCGGCCGAGAATGCCTATGAGTCGCTGAAGAAGTTTACGCGCGATCTCACCCAGGCTGCACGCGAGGGCAAGCTCGATCCGGTGATCGGCCGCGACGAGGAGATCCGCCGGACCATCCAGGTGCTGTCCCGCCGCACCAAGAACAACCCCGTGCTGATCGGCGAACCCGGCGTCGGCAAGACGGCGATCGCCGAGGGCCTGGCGCTGCGTATCGTCAATGGCGACGTGCCGGAAAGCCTTGCCGACAAGAAGCTGCTGGTGCTCGACATGGGCGCTTTGATCGCCGGCGCGAAATATCGCGGCGAGTTCGAGGAACGGCTCAAGGCCGTGCTGCAGGAAGTCACATCCTCGGACGGCGGCATCATTTTGTTCATCGACGAGATGCACACGCTCGTCGGCGCCGGCAAGGCGGAAGGGGCGATGGACGCCTCGAACCTGCTCAAGCCCGCGCTTGCGCGCGGCGAATTGCACTGCATCGGCGCGACCACGCTCGATGAGTACAAGAAACACGTCGAAAAAGACGCCGCGCTCGCTCGCCGTTTCCAGCCGGTCTATGTGGACGAGCCGACGGTCGAGGACACGATCTCGATCCTGCGCGGGCTGAAGGAAAAATACGAAGCGCACCACGGCGTGCGCATCACCGACGGCGCGATCGTCGCGGCGGCGACGCTCTCCAATCGTTACATCACCGACCGTTTTCTGCCCGACAAGGCGATCGACCTCATCGACGAGGCGGCGGCGCGGCTGAAAATGCAGGTCGATTCCAAGCCGGAAGAGCTCGATTCGATCGACCGCGAGATCATCCGCCTGAAGATCGAGCAGGAGGCGCTTAAGAAGGAGCGCGACCCCGGCTCGCGCGAGCGGCTCAACGGCATCGACATGGAGCTGGTGGCGCTGGAGAAGCAATCGGCCGATCTCACCGCGCGCTGGAAGTCGGAGAAGGAAAAGCTTTCGGACGCGCAAAAGCTCAAGACCGAGCTCGATCAGTTGCGGGTTGAGCTCGCCAATGCGCAGCGGCGCGGCGAGTATCAGCGCGCCGGCGAGCTTGCCTATGGCCGCATCCCGGAGATCGAGAAGAAGCTGCAGGACGTCGAGGCGGCCGAGGCCAAGGGTGCCATGGTCGAGGAGGCGGTCACCGCCAACCACATCGCGCAGGTCGTGTCGCGCTGGACCGGCGTGCCGGTCGACAAGATGCTCGAAGGCGAACGCGAGAAGCTGCTCCACATGGAGGACAGCCTCGCCAATCGCGTGGTCGGCCAGGCCGAGGCGGTGCGCGCAGTGTCCACCGCCGTGCGCCGCGCCCGCGCCGGCCTGCAGGACCCGAACCGGCCGATCGGCTCGTTCATGTTTCTCGGGCCGACCGGCGTCGGCAAGACGGAGCTCACCAAGGCGCTTGCGGAATTCCTGTTCGACGACGAGCACGCGCTGGTGCGCATCGACATGTCGGAATACATGGAGAAGCACTCGGTCGCCCGCCTGATCGGCGCACCGCCCGGCTATGTTGGCTACGAGGAGGGCGGAGCGCTCACCGAGGCGGTGCGGCGGCGGCCCTATCAGGTCATTCTGTTCGACGAGATCGAAAAAGCGCATCCGGACGTGTTCAACGTGCTGCTGCAGGTGCTCGATGACGGACGACTGACGGATGGCCAGGGGCGTACCGTGGACTTCCGCAACACGCTGATCGTCATGACATCGAATCTCGGCTCGCAGTTCCTGGTCGGCCAACCCGAGGACGAGGATACCGACGCCGTGAAAGACGAGGTCATGGCGGTGGTGCGGGCGGCGTTCCGACCCGAATTCCTCAACCGGATCGACGAAATCATCCTGTTCCATCGCCTCAAGCGCGACCAGATGGGACGCATCGTCGAGATCCAGCTCACGCGGCTGCAGCGGCTGCTCGACGATCGCAAGATCACGCTCGATGTCGATCCCAAGGCGCGCGAATGGCTCGCCGATAAGGGCTATGATCCGTCCTATGGGGCGCGGCCGCTCAAGCGGGTGATCCAGAAGGAGCTGCAGGATCCGTTGGCCGAGCTGCTCCTTGCCGGCCGCATCAAGGACGACGAAAAGGTATCGGTCACCGCGACCAAGAAAGGCCTCGCCTTCAACGGCGAGGTCGCCGAGGCGGCGGCGGCTTGACAACGCGGGCGCCGGCCGAGGGGATCTCATCTCGATGGGACCCCTCACCATTGCGTTCATTGACGCGAAAGCAGGAAACCGGCCTTCTTGAATCATCCGCACATCATCCTCCCCCGCGCAGCGGGGGAGGATGAATTGCGACCCGCGCCTTGTCCGTGTTCAGCCGCAGGACCTTGTCAAAATGCCCGCCAACTTCTCGTGATCCTACCAAATGACCACGGCGATCCCGAACGCGCGCATGAATGTCGACGAGTTCCTCGCCTGGGCCGAAGCGCAACCCGGCCGCTACGAGCTCTACAATGGCGCCCTCTATCCGCTGACGCCGGAGCGCGTCGCGCATGCCAGATTAAAGTTCGCGGTTCAGAAGGAGCTTGAGGCCGCAATCCGCAAAGCCGGCTTGCCCTGCCACATGCTGCCGGACGGCATGACCGTGCGCGTTGCCGATGACACGGCGCATGAGCCGGATGCTCTGGTCTATTGCGGGCCTGAACTGCCGCCCTCCGCCGTCGAAGTTCCGAGCCCGGTGATCGTCGTCGAGGTGCTCTCGCCCTCGACACGCTTCATCGATGCTTCGGCCAAGCTCGCCGGCTATTTCCGCCTGCCAAGCGTTGCGCATTACCTGATCTTCGATCCCGATCGGCCGGTCGTCGTCCATCACGCGCGCGGCAGGGGCGATGCCATTCTCACCCACATTGTCGGTGACGGCACGATCCGGCTCGATCCGCCCGGATTTGCGATCGACCTGCGCTGCGTGATCGGATCGGTGGGCGAGCGCGGCTGACGAAGGGGTCGGTCGCCAAGCACCTCATAGATAGGAAAGCACGAGATAGGCGTTGAGCAGGATCATCGTCCGCTCGTTTCCGCGAGAACGAAGATCGAGTTTCGTAAGATCGTCACATACACGGGACACGAGCGCGTGGTTTGACCTTGAAGTCTCCTAACATTTGAACAATTACAAGCCTGGGCCATTCAAGAGCCGTGTGCCCGCCCACAAAGCCAAGCGCGACAAAAACAGGCTTGAGGAGAACCGCCAAGCCGCATAACGTCACCCACAGGCAACGCCCGTCCCGCCAGGTTCAACAAACGCAGGACATCCTCGCGATTAGCGCGCTTCGTTCATTCGATCGCCGCCGGCTGCAACGCTCGACGAACCGCGTCTGCCGGCGGCCAGATGCTGAGCAAGGCGAGGATGGCCCAGCGCGGTCGGCCGCGCCAATAGGCCCGTCATTCTGGAATTTGGATCCAACCCGCGATGCCAGCTCGCGAAACCGGCCCAAAAACTCATAGGAGATAGATGCGATGGCTCTTTCGATGGCGATCTTCTACGGCTCAAGTACCGGCAATACCGAAAAGGCGGCGCAAAAGATCAAAAAAGAACTGGGCGACCTGGTATCGCACATAGCCGATGTCGCCAACGCCGATCCCAAGGACCTGGAGAACTACGACTTGTTGTTTCTCGGTGTTCCCACTTGGAACGTCGGTGAGATGCAAGAAGACTGGGAGAGTTTCATTCCGCGCATGCAAGGACTCGATCTCTCGGGCAAGAAAGTCGCTTTTTTCGGGCTGGGAGACGCCGTCGGCTATCCCGAGAATTTCCTCGATGCGATGGGGGAGTTGTGGGGCGCTGTGCAGATGCTCGGCAACCCGGAGCTGATCGGCACCTGGCCGAAGGAAGGCTACGCGTTCGATCAATCGAAGGGAATGTACGACAGCGACCACTTGCTCGGGCTTGGCCTCGACGAAGACAACGAATCAAACCTCACCGACAAACGGATCAAAGCCTGGCTGCCAAAAGTGATGCAGGATGCCGGGCTGCAGACTGCCTGACGCGCGACCATGTATGCCGGTCCCGGCGGATTAGTTTGTTAACAAACTATTCCGCGGTCTGCGGCCGCCGCTCTCTCCCCCGCGCCGAACGCGGGTTTTCCCGTGTTCGGCTCCGTTTCGAGTGGCCCAAGTCGGGCACACCCGACTTGGGCTGGGCGAAGGCGGGAGGGGGCTATTTCGACAACACCGCCCCCCAATGGTGAGGAACGCAGCGACGCTGCGCGTCTGGCCATGCGGTTTTTGAGCCACCCGATCCACGGGTTCCTCGGGACGAGTCGTCTCCTCCACGACTCCTCCCGGATTGCGCGAATGCGATCGAGTTCAGGTTGAATCAACCGCGCTCGATTTCCCTTCGTTTTGTCGTATCATATTGTCCGAAAAGCCCGTCAGCTTTTCGGCACATGCTTCCCTTCTGTTCTTTCCCGCGAAAGCGGGAATCCGCTTTGGCCGCGCATCTGGTTCCCGCTTTGCGGAGACGAACGGGCTTAGTGCATTCAGAGTCGCGCCGCAGAAAGACGGCGCGTCATCCCCGCGGGCCGAGGGGCCGCACTCCCTCAGCCCTATCCTTCCGACCGATCCGCGGCAGCCCGCGCCGAAACGCCAATCCCGGCTTTGGTGCACGACCCTGTCAGCGGCGGCTACTTAGTCCCCATGCGCCGCCGCAAGAACAATTATTCCGTGCCAGTGCATGTGGCAAAGGTGGAGGCACCGGGTCGGCGCCAGTGCTTCGCGAGCTGCAAGGAGGCCGACATGAGAAATGGGCTTGTTGCGATGTTGGCCGGCGCCGGCATGACCGTCCTCGCGACGACCACGTTGGTCGCCGAGCCGACCCAGGTCGAGAAAGTCCAGGCCGCGCTCGACGCCTGGCTTGCGGCGCGGGCGCCGATCGAAAAGGTCACCGGCATTGCCGCTTACATCAGCTTCGGCGCGGCCGGCCCGGCGATCGAGGCCTTCGCCGGCAAAGTGGGCCGCAGTCCCGACGCCGGTCCGGTCGACCAGGACACGCTCTACCAGATGGGGAGCACGTCGAAATCGTTCACCGCGGCGGTCATCCTTCAGCTCGAGGCGGCAGACAAGCTCTCGATCAGCGATACGCTCGGCAAATGGCTGCCCCAGTATCCGGCGTGGAAGGAGGTCACCATCCGCCGCCTCCTCGACATGACAAGTGGGATTCCCAACTATTCCGAGACCGAGTGGATGTCGCGGAGCTGGGCGAACGAGCCGATGCGCCCTCTCAGATTCAAGGAACTGGTGGATGCCGCCTATCCAAGCGCCACCAATAAGCTTCCGGTCCGCAAAGGCTACGACTATTCGAATACCAACTATATTCTCGCCGCCATGATCGCGGAAAAGGCTTCAGGCAAGCCATTCCGCGACCTCGTCCATGAGCTGGTGATCAAGCGTCACGGGCTCTACTCGACATTCTACGAAGCCAGCAGCTACCCGGAATCGGTCATTCACAGGCTTTCGCACGGTTACTTCGAGAACGAAGCGTGCGCCGACTACCAACCGAAATGCAGGGAAACATGGAATGCACCGGTCATCGGGCGGGACATGCGCGAGCCCAGCGCCTCTTGGATGCAGGCCGCGGGGGGTGCCGTCTCGAGCGCGCGCGACGTCGATCGCTGGATGCGCGCGGTGTTCGGCGGCAAGGTGGTTCCACCCAAGCAGCAAAAAGAATGGATGCAGCTTGTCTCGACCAAGACCGGCAAGCCGATCGCGCGCGTGTCCGGCGATGATCCGAGTGGCTTTGCCCTTGGATTGGCCAAGAAGAACCTTGGTCCTCTCGGCGCGCAGTGGTTCTATGAGGGCATGAGCCTTGGTTATCGCACGCTCTATGTCTTTTTTGCCGACCAGGATCTGATGATCACGGTGCAGACCAACAGCCAGCCACCCGAAGGCACGGACAAGCTCGGCGACGCCGTCACCGCCCTTTACGAGATCGTCAAGAAGCCACCAAAGGCCGATTAGAGCGCGATTGCTTTAGCTTGATTCAAAGGCGATCAACGACGGGTTGCGCGGCCACTTTGGCACTCCGAGACGACGTTTTGGCACTCCGGATCGACGTTCGAGCTTCGCTGCCCATATTTCCTCATTTTTCTGATCCAGCCATTTTGCTCTCACTCAGAGCCACTTGAATCGCACGGGTATATCTCACCAATCAAAGCACATTGGTATGAGGGAAATAATGAATAAGCCGGATATCGATCATACCGAACCTTTATGGCACACTTTATCGATAAGAAATACGCTGGAAACCCTTAAGGCTTCGGCAGATGGGCTCTCTGCTGCCGAAGCAAAAAAAAGGCTTGCCGAATACGGCGCCAACCGTCTGCCGGAAGCCGCCCGACGCAGCGCCTTCATGCGTTTCCTGCTGCAATTTAACAATATCCTGATTTACGTGCTGCTCGGGTCCGCCGTGATCACGGCGATGCTGGGGCACTGGGTCGATACCGGCGTGATTTTGGCCGTTGTTGTCGCCAATGCCATCATCGGTTTCGTTCAGGAGGGCAAGGCGGAAAAAGCAATGGACGCGATTCGCCATATGCTTGCTCCCCACGCCAATGTGCTACGCGACGGAGAAAGACGCAGTATCGAAGGCGAAGCGCTCGTTCCCGGCGACATTGTGCTGCTTGAGGCGGGGGATAAGGTGCCCGCGGATTTGCGCCTGCTGACAGCACGGGGCATGTTGGTGCAAGAGGCCATTCTGACCGGCGAGTCCGTGCCCGTTGAGAAGCACACAACGCCAGCCGCAGCGGATGCGCCGCTTGGGGATCGTTCCTGCATGGCGTTTTCCGGCACTTTGGTGACATCCGGCCAAGGTCGAGGAGTCATCGTAGCGACCGGCACCAATACCGAGATCGGACGGATCAGCGGGCTGCTTTCGCACGTGGAAACGCTGACCACGCCGCTGGTGGCGCAGATGGGGGTGTTTGCCAAATGGCTCACGGTTCTCATTTTGCTGATTGCCGCGCTATTGCTGGCGTTTGGCTATTTTGTCGCCGACTACGATTTCACCGAAATGTTCATGGCGGTGGTCGGGCTGTCGGTAGCCGCGATCCCCGAAGGTCTGCCCGCCGTGCTCACCATTACGCTCGCGATTGGCGTGCAGGCCATGGCCCGGCGCAATGCCATCGTGCGGCGGTTGCCGGCGATTGAAACGCTGGGATCGGTGTCCGTTATCTGTACCGACAAGACCGGCACGCTCACCCGCAACGAGATGATGGTGGCCTCGGTACTCAGCCGTCGGCACCTCTTTGCGTTGGAGGGTGAAGGTTATGCGCCCAAAGGGACGCTCAAACTAGACGATGCGCTGGTATCGCCATCCGAACACGCGGTGCTGGAGGAGCTCGCTCGGGCAGCGGCGCTGTGCAACGATGCGGCTTTGCGTGAAACTGACGGCGTATGGAGAGTGGAGGGCGACCCGATGGAAGGGGCGCTTCTCGCCTTTGCCGGGAAGATGGATGTGGACGTCCGCAAGGAACAGGCGGAGTGGACGCGCACCGACGCCATTCCGTTTGATGCCAAGCATCGCTTCATGGCCACACTAAATCATGACCATGAACGCCATGCATTCGTATTCGTCAAAGGTGCGCCGGAACAGATTCTTGCCATGTGCCGCGATCAGCGCGGCGCGGACGGGAAGACGGAAGCGCTGGATGTCGATTATTGGGAGGAAAAGGCGGAAACGATCGCCGCCCGCGGACAGCGCGTGCTGGCCTTTGCCGTGAAGCCGGTGAAGCCGGAACACACCATGCTGGAGCATAGCGATGTGGAGGGAACGCTCACACTGCTTGGCATGGCGGGGATGATCGACCCGCCGCGCCCGGAAGCGATTGCGGCGGTAGCGGAGTGTCACGGCGCCGGCATCCGGGTGAAGATGATCACCGGCGATCATGCCAAGACCGCCGCCGCCATCGGAAAGCAAATCCGTTTGCAAAACCCGGAGAGAGTACTGACCGGGCGCGATCTTGACGGCATGGACGACCTCGCCCTGCGTCAGGCCGTGTTGGACTGCGACATCTTCGCCCGCACCAGCCCGGAACATAAATTGCGGCTCGTTATGGCACTGCAGGCGCATGGCATGACGGTGGCCATGACCGGCGACGGGGTGAATGACGCGCCCGCCCTCAAGCGGGCGGATGCGGGCATCGCCATGGGCATGAAGGGCAGCGAAGCCGCCAAGGAGGCGGCGGAACTGGTGTTGGCGGATGATAATTTCGCTTCCATCGCCGCTGCCGTACGCGAAGGCCGGACCGTTTACGACAACATCACGAAGGTGATCAGTTGGACGCTCCCCACCAATGCAGGCGAGGCTATGACCATCATCGTGGCATTGCTGGCGGGGATGACGCTGCCGATTACGCCGATCCAGATCCTCTGGATCAATCTGATTACCGCGATAACCCTGGGCATCGCGCTCGCGTTTGAGCCGACCGAGGAACGCACCATGCGGCGCCCGCCTCGCCCACGCCATGAACCGTTGCTGACCGGCGGGCTGCTGTGGCACATCGTGCTGGTGTCGCTCCTGTTTCTTTGCGGCGTGTTCGGCATGTATCATTACGCTATCGACCGGGGCTATTCGCTGGACCTTGCCCGCACGATCGCGCTCAATACGCTGGTGGTCATGGAGATCTTCCACCTGTTCTTCATCCGCAATATTTACGGCACCTCGCTGACATGGAAATTGGCGCGGGGTACGCCGGTCTTGTGGACCGTCGTCATCGTCATTGTTGCTGCGCAATTCGCCATCACCTACCTGCCACCCATGCAGGCCGTGTTCGCCACCCAGCCTGTCCCGTTCTGGGATGGCGTGCTGATCGTCAGTATCGGTGTGGCGCTGTTCGCCATTATCGAAACCGAAAAACAGATCCGCCTGCGGGCATTTCACGCGATCCCGAACGCCTATGCCCGATCTTAGCTTCCTGCACAGTTCGCCGTTTTATGAACTGACGGCGCTGATCACCCTGGCGGCGGTCATCGGTTTCATCGGCCTGCTCCTGCATCAGCCGATGATTGTCAGCTTCATCGCCGTCGGGGTGCTGGCCGGGCCCTCTGCGCTTGGGATTGTGCGATCACATGACCATATTGAGCTGCTGGCCGAGCTGGGCATTGCGGTACTGCTTTTCTTGGTGGGCCTTAAGCTTGATTTGAAACTGATCCGCACCCTAGGCCCGGTGGCGCTGGCCACGGGGTTGGGGCAAGTGATCTTCACGTCAGTCATCGGTTTTGCCATCGCGTTGGCGCTAGGGCTGAATACGATTACTTCGCTTTATGTTGCGGTGGCGCTGACGTTCTCCAGCACCATCATCATTGTCAAATTGCTCTCCGATAAACGGGAGGTCGATTCCCTGCACGGCCGCATTGCCATCGGGTTCTTGATTGTCCAAGACCTTGTTGTCGTGCTGGCGATGATGGTCCTGTCCGCCTTCGGTGTGGGCGCGCATGAGGAAACCGGCAGTTCGGTGCTCGTGCATTTCGGCAGAGTCCTGCTTTACGGTCTTCTGATGCTGGGCTTTGTACTGCTCTTCGTCCGCTATCTGGCCACGCCAATGGTTGGCCGGATCGCCCGCTCTCAGGAATTGCTTATCACCTTTGCCATTGGTTGGGCTGCACTGTTGGCGGCGATCGGCAGCCACCTGGGTTTCAGTAAGGAGCTGGGCGGCTTGCTCGCTGGCATATCGCTGGCATCGACGCCATTCCGGGAGGCGATTGTGGCACGCCTTTCCTCCTTACGTGATTTTCTGCTGCTGTTCTTCTTCATTGCGCTGGGTTCGCAGCTTGATCTCGGCCTGCTTGGTGCGCAAATCGCCGCTGCCTTGGCCTTCTCTGTCTTTGTGCTCATCGGCAATCCGCTGATTGTAATGATCATCATGGGTATGATGGGTTATCGAAAGCGGACCGGTTTTCTGGCAGGCCTGACCGTCGCGCAGATCAGCGAGTTTTCGCTCATTCTCATGGCGATGGGCCTCGCATTGGGGCATGTTTCCGCCGAATCTTTGGGATTGGTGACACTGGTCGGGCTGATTACCATATCCCTGTCGGTCTACATGATCACGTATTCCAACAGCCTTTATAACAAGCTCGAGCCTTACCTCGGATTGTTCGAGCGCAAGAAACCTTACCGTGAAGAAAAACTGGAGCAGCAAAGTCCCGACAAAAAAACGTATGACGTCATTTTGTTTGGGTTGGGGCGCTATGGAAAGGCTATCGCCCACTATTTGCATCAGCAAGGATTCGGTCTGTTGGCGGTCGACTTCAACCCGGATGAGGTGCGGCGCTGGCGGGACCAGGGCCATGACGTCATGTATGGCGATGCATGTGATCCGGCCTTCATCGGGAGTTTGCCACTGAAGGGTGTCAAGTGGGTTGTCTCGGCCATGCCGCAGCATGACATCGGTGTGACCCATGAAGACCCGCGCCTATTGCTCATCGAGGGATTGAAACAGCAGCGGTACGAAGCCGGCATCGCCATATCGACTCAACAGCCTCACGATCGGGAAATACTGAAGGAAAAAGGCGCAACCTTGATCCTGCTTCCGTTTTACGATGCTGCGGAACAGGCCGTGGCGCGGATGAAAGCGCAACAGCAGAAAAGCGCAACAGGCTGACATGCTCAAGAAACTGCGCTGGAACGATTTGCGCGCGGCAGATTGTCGGGCCCGCAACAGATCGGGCGCTTACGCTCGCTGACTTTTGAGGGTCGCGAACGGCCAGAGCGTGGCTGATTCAACCTGAAGCGATTACGCTCAAGTGACGCGGCACCAATGCTTGAGCTCGTCTCATTGTGTTGGTGCCGCATCACAAAGGATCAAATTAGCTAGAGCATGATCCCGAAGAGTTGCAGACGTTTCGGACAAGATCATGCGGCAAAACAAAGAGAATTAGAGTGCGATCGATTCAATTTAAATGGATCGCACTCGAGTGTTCCGGGCTGACAGTCCGGGTCGGACCGTTAGAGTCGGAACACCAGAATGCGGCCGAGCCGCTACGCCGACAGGGAGGTGCAGGTCGCCATGTCATTTGTCCCCGATCCCGACGAGATTGAGGAGAGGCTCGCCGCACTTCCTGTCGTCACGTTCCAGGCAGGTGATGCCATATTACGTGCCGGTTCGAAAACCGGAGATCTGTTTTTTCTCAAGAAAGGCACGGCTGCCGTTATAAGGGACGGAATAGAGTTCGCCCGAGTCACACAGCCCAATGCGGTGATCGGTGAACAATCCGCGTTGCTGGATCAGCCGCACACGGCCGACGTTCGTGCCGTCGAAGTCTCCCAGTTTTACGTCGCCAGTGGCGACCTTCTCGCACGGGACCCAGTTGTCCTTTTGTACGTGACGGCGGTTTTGGCGCGGCGTCTCAACGCCGCCGTCGGGATTCTGATCGACCTGAAGACGCAGCTAAAGGCCGACCAGCGGGGTAGCCTTGTCGACAAGACACTCGAGACAATGGAGGGGTTGTTGGGCGGGGTGCTGCGTCTTCCCGCGCAATCGCTCGAACTTAGAAGCGCTGCTAGCCGCGCTGATGCCTTCCTCGCTGCCCATCCGAAGGCGAAAGATCAACTCCGGCGGATTTTCACCCTAAAGCTCGCCGCCGTACACGAGGGTGAGGAGCCGACGCGACGGCGCGCGCTGCGCTCCGAGTTTACCGACGAGGAGTGGCAACTGGTCAAAGAGCTGGCCGCCGATCCCTACCGCATTCTCGTCATGGCGACGCCGGCGGGCGAGGAGACCTATGCCGAGGTGGCGCACGAGGCGATCTTCCGACGATGGGACGAGCTTCACAACTGGATTGCTGCCGATCACGAGTTCCTCGCCTGGAGAACCGGGCTCGAAGCTGCCCGCAACGCGAAGAGCCGCGCGTTCCTGATGGGCACAAGCCTGAGACAGGCTCAAGGCTGGCGAGCGACTCGCGGCGAGGATTTGTCTACCGTCGACCGGGGTTTCATCGATCGGAGCACCAAGCGCGAGAGCAAGGTCAAGGCAAGGACGCGCGCCCTTGCTTACGTGCTTCTCGTTGGCATTGTTGCGGGGCTCTTATTTTTGAACCGGTCATTTGTGCAAACACAGTGGTACTGGTACACGCAGGTTCGGCCCTATGTGCTCAGCCCTGAGGCGGAGCAGGCGTTGAACCCGGGGGGGTCCTTCCGCGAATGCGCCAAGGATTGTCCGGAGATGATCGTTGTCCCGGAAGGCGCGTTCATGATGGGGTCGCTGACGAACGAAGCGGGCCGGGATAGTGATGAAAGCCCGCAGCACGAGGTCACGATCGCCAAGCCGTTCGCCATGTCGAAATTCGAAGTGACATTCGACGAGTGGGACACCTGCGTGGCTTACGGCGACTGCGACCCGCGAATCGGCGACAGCGGCTTTGGGCGCGGCCGCAAGCCGGTGATCAACGTGACCTGGTACGACGCTAAGCGCTATGCCGCTTGGCTGTCGAAAATGACCGGGAAAACCTATCGTCTGCCCTCCGAGGCGGAATGGGAATATGCCGCACGCGCGGGAGCCGAGACGTTATATTCATGGGGTGACGAGATCGGAAATGGCATAGCCAACTGCGTCGGCTGTGGAAGCGAGTGGGACGGCAAGCAAACCGCTCCCGTCGGATCATTCGCTGCCAACGCATTCGATTTGAGCGATATGCACGGCAATGTCTCGGAATGGGTCGAGGATTGCTATCACGCCAATTATGACGGAGCACCGGCGAACGGCTCGGCGTGGACTGCGGGCGGCGATTGTTCTTCCCGCATCCTGCGCGGCGGCTCCTGGGACAACAGTCCCGATGCGCTTCGCTCTGCCAGCCGCGGCAGGGGCGCCAACTTCGCCCAGTCGAACAAGCTGGGATTCCGCGTCGTTCGCGAGCTCAACCCTTAGAGCGTGATCGCAAAAGATGATGGTAGATTAGTTCGTCCCCGAACTAATCCACCATTCTTAGTTCGCCGTGAAAGTGCGACAGGCCGCTCGCCATCGCTCTTGCTCCCTCCCCCGCTTACGGGCGAGGTTTCGGGGAGGAGGCTGTTTCAGCCCGCTAATTCCGTTCATTCCCGCGAAAGCGGGAATCCAGTCTTGGCAGAGTATCCTGGGTCCCCGCTTTCGCGGGGACGAACGGATCTTCTTAAAGCGCGATGGCTTCAGGTTGAATCGATCGCGCTCCCTTTCTCTATGTTTTCTCGCATGATCTTGTCCGAAAAGTCTGCCAACTTTTCGGGATCATGCTCTAGTTTCGGCGAAGGCGATGGATAGCGGCGAAGGAATTTTGCGCAGCTTGCTCGCGAAAAAAGGCCGGGACTTTCTCGTTGATCGAGCTGGGTGCGCACCACCTACCCCACGAAAGCCTTCTCGATCACAAAGTCTGCGGGGCGCGAGTTCGAGCCCTCCGTCAGGCCATGCCGCTTGCAGGCGTTGCCGACGTCGTTCGTCATGGCGGTCGACCCGCAGATCATGACGCGGTCTTTCGCCGGATCCCACGGCGCCTCCCCGACCGTTGCGAACAGCGTGCCGTCATCAATCAGCTTGGTGATCCGGCCCACATGGGTGTGGTCCTCGCGCGTAACCGAGCTGAAATATGTCAGGCGCCCCCCGACGATCTCGCGCAGAACTTCATCCTCTTCGATGGTTTGCATCAGTACGGAGCCATATGCGAGCTCAGGCACCCAGCGGCAGCTATGGGTCAAGATCACGCGCTCATACTGCTCATAAGTCTTCGGGTCGCGGACGATGCTGGCAAACGGCGCGATACCCGTTCCCGTCGAAATCAGATACAGCGTCTTGCCGGGGAGCAGAGCATCGAGAACCAACGTGCCGGTCGGCTTCCGGTTGATGATGATCTCGTCGCCCTCCTTCACATTCTGCAAGCGTGAGGTGAGCGGTCCGTCCGCGACCTTGATCGAAAAGAACTCAAGCGTTTCGGCCCAGCTTGGGCTCGCGATGGAATAGGCGCGAAGGAGTGGTTTTCCGTCCGTTTCAAGGCCGACCATGGCGAACTCGCCCGAGCGGAAGCGAAAAGACTGCGGCCGGGTTGTGCGGAAAGAAAACAACCGGTCAGTGTAGTGACGCGTTTCGACGACGACTTCTCGATACATCAGGTCTAATCCATTGGGCATCAAGCCCTGAGCGCGATTGCTTCAGGCTCAGTCAATCGCGCTCTCTTTCTCTTTGTTTGCTCGCATGATCTTGTCCGAAAAAATCTGCCAGTTTTTCCGGATCATGCTCTGGTGCAAGGCAAGCAGGCCCGCTGTTTTGCTTCCGCATTACCCGTTCGAAGCGCCGCTGTAAACGTCCTGAATGGGCCAGAAGCGGATCGCTCTATGCCGGTGACCGACCATCGTTCGTCGACACGCAGGGCCAGGGAGTTCACAGACACCTGCGCCCGAATACGATGGGATGAAAAAGAATGAGATATTTCGTGGACTTATGTTGAACCACCACCAATCCATCCGCGCAATGCCATGAAGCGGCGCGGCATTAAGTAACTGAAATATAGAGGTTTATCGCAATCGATTGCCGGAGGTTCGATCGCCGCTCAATCGCCAATAAAATCAGAAGGTTACGGAACAGGAGAGCTCCATGCTTCGCAACATCGACGACGCACGTTTCTGGAACCG
Source organism: Xanthobacteraceae bacterium (assembly GCA_028282095.1). Taxonomy (GTDB): domain Bacteria; phylum Pseudomonadota; class Alphaproteobacteria; order Rhizobiales; family Xanthobacteraceae; genus Rhodoplanes. Next base: position 27,323 of record JANQIP010000059.1, read on the forward strand.
GATTGCACGGAAATACGCGACCCACCCGATCAAGGACTTGGACGGCTACGACCGCACGCTCGATCGCATATGCCATTTCCTCAGCGGGACCGACTCGGTGCTCGAACTCGGTTGCGGTACCGGCACCACCGCGCTCAAGCTCGCCCCACATGTTCGGCGCATCCTGGCAACCGACGCATCGAGCGAGATGATCGCGATCGCACGGGAGAGGGCGTCCGCTCAGGCCTGCGAAAACGTCGAGTTCGCGACAGCAACGTCCGACTGCGTGCCGGCCCCGGACAGCGCGTTCGATGCCGTGCTTGCGTTCAACATGTTGCATCTGATCGCCGATCGAGCATCTTTGTTCAGTGACGTCCATCGCCTGCTCAAACCGGGGGGCGTGTTCATATCGAAGACACCCTGCCTCTCGGAGATGAACCCGCTTATCCGGCTTGCCGTGCCGGTCATGCGGCTCTTGGGCAAGGCACCCACCAGTGTCGCGTTCTTCTCCGCAACCGAGCTGGAGAGCGAGCTCATGCATGCGGGCTTCACCATCGTCGAGCGGGGGCGACACGGGTCAGGCCGAAAAGATGCCCGGATCTTCTTTGTCGCGCGCGAGACCGACTCAGCCCCCCGTACCCTCAACGAGCCGTAATATGAGACCGGGTGAATTCCCAGTTAGCAAAACGTTCAGCTTTGAGCGGGAAATCTCGCGCTTGACCCGCCCGCACAAAACCTTGGAGCGCGGCTTCGTGCATGCCTCTTCAAATCCAAATCGGCTTCGCAAGCGTTTAGATTCTGTCAGCGGCCAAGATGACGATGGAATAATCGCGACGATGGCCCGTCGGGCCGATGAACTGGAAACGGCGCCATGACGACTGTGTATGATTTCACTGCCAAGGACATCGCCGGCCACACCATTCCCTTGAGCACGTATAAGGGGAAGGTCCTCCTGATCGTGAACACCGCCAGCAAATGCGGATTCACGCCACAGTATGAAGGCCTGCAGACACTGCAGAATGACTTGGCGGATCAAGGGTTCGCCGTGCTCGGCTTTCCTTGCAATCAGTTTGCGCACCAGGAGCCCGGCGACGCCGCCGAAATCGCCGGGTTCTGCAAGCTCAATTACGGCGTGACCTTCCCGCTGTTCTCCAAGATCGATGTCAACGGCGCACACGCCGATCCTCTGTTCCAGTGGCTCAAGAAGCAGGCGAAGGGTTTCTTCGGCAGCGAGTCGATCAAGTGGAACTTCACCAAGTTCCTGGTCGATCGCTCGGGCCGCGTGGTAAAGCGCTACGGGCCAACCGACAAGCCGGAGGCTTTGCGAGGGGAAATCGAGAAGCTCTTGTAGGACCCCACGCGGCACCAACGGCTGAAGACGAACAATCGCGCCATTGAGCGAAGAACCTGAGGACGCCCGTTCATCCCGAGTTAATTCGACTAAGCACGCCGACCCCAGACCAATCTTCTTCGGAACGTGGTTGCTTCAGGTTCAATCAATCGCAAACGCCTTTCGGCGACTTATGCAATAGGCTATGATTTTTTGGCCTTGCCGATTTCATAAATGGGCTGAGTCAACGCGTCACAAGCGACAGCGGGCAGCCAGTGGGCGCTATGTTGAGAATGGAGGGGACCGAATATGGATATTCACGAAGGCATTGGAGCTTGGCTCACTCCAGCCGGCTGCGTCTTCCGTGTATGGGCACCACACGCCGACGCCGTGACCGTGTTAATTCAGGACGGGCCTTATTGGGAATCGACCGATACGATCATCAGGCATCCTCTCGTTCGGGATGGAGACTATTGGCGTGCAATCGTCCCCGGCGTTCGCGCGTGGCAACTCTATCGGTTCGAACTCACACATCCCGACGCGGGCACTTTCGAACGCCTCGATCCGGCGGCACGCGACGTCCTTAGTTCACAGTGGATTCGGTCGGATCCGAGCCACCGTAATGGTTCAATCGTGCTCGGGACAAATTTGGTCTCTTGGTCGCCTTTCCGGACGCCTGCGTTCGAGAATTTCATTATCTATCAGTTTCACATCGGTAGCTTTGCCGGCCGGGGCGATCAGTTCAATAAATGGAACGCGACTTTTCAAGACATCGAGAGCAAATTCTCGTATATCAGGGAGATGGGATTTAATTGTATTCAACCTCTCCCCATTCACGAGTTCGCGTTTGATCGTTCCTGGGGATACAATCCAGCCTCTTTCTTCGCTCCAGAATCCTCTTACGGCTCACCTTACAACCTCGCGCATTTTGTTAATGCCGCTCACCAGCACGGTTTGGCCGTCATCTTCGACGTCGTATACAATCATGCGGGACCAGGGGACAATGCGCTGTGGGAGTTCGACGGCCACAAGAATGAAGGTGGCATCTATTTCGAAGGAGGACAGCAAACGCATTGGGGTAAAGGTCCCGCCTGGTGGAAGCGCGAGGTGCAGGACTTCTTCTACCAGAATGCCCGGATGTTCTTAGAGGATTATCTCGCCGACGGTTTGCGCTTCGACGTGACGACTCAAATCGATGGAAATCACTTGAAGTTGGTCCTGGAGCGTCTCCGTCGCGAATTCCCCAACAAGTACTTCATAGCCGAGCACCTGCCCGACCACCCGTGGATCGTCAACACGGGCCGATTCTGTGCCACCTGGCATGCCGACACACACCACGAGTGTCAGCGCGCGCTCAGCGGACAGGACCCGCTCAATAAAGTGAAGTCGTTTCTTGGCTGGGACGGCTACGACCATGCTTGGAATCTGGTGAAGTATACCCTCGGATCGCACGACGATGTGGGCGATCAGAACAACGGCGATGCAGAGGACGGCCTTACGAACTGGGACAAACGACATCGGTATTTCGTTGACCAGCTCGGTGGCCGGGAGAGCTGGGAGGGGCGGGCAAAGTGCCGATTGGCTTGGGCGCTCAACATTGCCATGCCCGGTACGCCGATGCTGTTCATGGGCTCGGAGTGCCACATGGCCTCACCGCATGTCGGCTGGGGTTACTGGCATGACGGTCCGGATGATCGCGGAGATCACCGTTTTGAGTGGTTCGTCGCCGGAGATCCCACCGGCATGGAGATGCGCCGGCTTGTCGCCGCATGTAACGGGGTCCGCTGGCAGAACCCGGCGCTACGCGCCGACTCGCTGACAATCCCGCATGAGGACCACACCAATCAGGTCCTCGGTTTCGTCCGGCAGCTTCACGACAACGTCGTGCTGACGGTCGTCAATCTCAGCGATCGGAATTTCGAAGGTCACACCTACGGGGTGCGCACCGGCGGCCATGGTGGCCAATGGACGCAGATCCTGTGCACCCAGGACGCGGCATTCGGCGGTTGGGACGGCGCGGGTAACGCCTTCCACGAACCGTGGACCCAATCCGACGGACATATCTACATCAATCTGCCGAAATGGAGCGTCGTCATATTCCGCCGAAAATAACCGAGCTTCTATGTCATACAGCGAGTGCGTCGCCGAATGCGCCCATTGCCGCATGTCCGTCGGTAGCGGTCGCGCTCCGGCGTTGGCCCTCGAACCTTATTTTTTTCCGGAGGGGCGGTCTCTCAGAACAACTTAAACCGTATTATTTGCAACTATGCATGGCGGAGAGGGGAGGGATTCGAACCCCCGATGCGGTTGCCCGCATTCCGCACTTGAAGCGCGGTGCCTTCAGCCACTCAGCCACCTCTCCGAACGATGCGGTATATTACCAGCCCCCCGCTGATTCGTACCGCGACCCTTTGGCAGACACCTTCACCGAGCAGGGGTTTTCGCGTCTGCGTTTCCTTGTTGGTGCAACCGGACGCGCGGGAGGTTCGTCCGGGCGAGCACGATTTGCGGGCATTGCGGGCATGCGACAAACCAAACGCGCTGCGACATCGCGTGCGATCGCTGCGGCCTGAAACGATCGCTCTCTCTCCCTTTCTCTTTGTTTTTTCGCGTTGTCCTTTCTTGAATCGTCTGCAACTGATCGGCTCATAGTTTTAGGCTGACACAGAGCACCGCGTGGACGCAAAAGCGCCCACCGTCAAAGCGAGGGCGAACGCCGCGCTCCTTCCCCAACGATGGAGAACGGTCCCCAGAAGGCCGGGTAAGCGTTCATCGGATTTGACTCGTCGTTGAGATAATCGAGCATTGCGCGGCGCAGCGCTTCAGCGCGGCCGACACGCGGGTCGGATTCCATGATCTCGAAGGTCGCGGTGGTGAGCCGCGTCGCCGCGTTCGTTTCGACCGCCCAGTGCGAGACCAGCAGCGCACGGGCGCCGGCATAGAAGAAGGCGCGTGCAAGGCCGGACAGCGCCTGCGCACCCGGCTTCTCGCCGGCAATGGTGTTGCAGGCGGAAAGCACGACCCAGTCGGCATCGAGCTTGAGGTTCGCAACTTCGCTCGCCGTTAGAAGGCCGTCATCGAGATCGCTCGGCTTTTTCGGCAAGGTGAGCGCAAGCGAAGGCTCGCCGAGGCCCTTCACGTCACCCGCGACCAGCCCATGGGTGGCGAAATAGACGATACGATAATCCGCAAGCGGTGTGCGCTTGACCATCGTCTCGCTGGCGTTGCGACCCAGATGAATGTCGCTCATCGGCACGCCGAGCTCTTGGGCGATTGTCTTCAGTTCGTCCGCCGATTCAGGGAGCGGCGGCAGTATGCGCGCGAGCTTGTCGCGATCGACTTCGACGCCTCTCCAGAACTCGGAATAGCTGCGGGTGTGGGCGGCAAACCCGGTCGTTTCCGACGACCCAGCCGGGGCCGAAGCGATCTTGCCCCGCTGTCGGGGGGATGCCGGGGGCTTGGAACCCGGGTCCGGTGCGAAAACCGGATCGCCGAAGCCGATGATCGGCTTTTTGGCCTCACCCTTCCGCGCAAAGACACGCAGCGCTTTCAGGCTTGCGACCGAGGGCAGCACGGTGACGGCCTGGCGCTTGATCAGCCAGGCTGCACTCCGATAGGCGCGAAGGGTTTCGGGCTTGAGCGCGTCTTTCACCTGCGGGACGGCCGGCTTCTCGGTAATCAGAAGATGGAAGGGCAACGCCGTCAGAGACCCCGCCGGAACGAAGAGCAGATGCCGCTTGTCTTTGATCAAAGGTTCAACCGGTCCGATCAAATCGCCATAGAGTTCATGGGCGAGCGCGAGGTCGAAAAGGCGCGGCTTGACGCGGATATTCGAGAACACCTCCCGCACGTCCAGCCCCTTGCGGAATGCGGCAACCTTGTCGGCGAGCAGGCTCGAGCCAAGCGGCAGTGGTTTCCACTCGAAACCCTCGCGCGTCATGGCGAAGACGTAACTTTCCTCCTCGCCCGGCAGGAAGAAGACGAGAGCCTCATCGGCCCCGAGCAGACTCTGCGCCTGCGCGACCTTGAGGGGCTTGGGTCTTGTAAGCGCCGCGTATTCGGGAAACTCCCTGTCGAGCCGGGCGTCGACGGCAGTCAGCTTCGCCTCGATCGCGACGATCTGGCGGCGAATCGCATCGACGCCTGCGCTGTCCTGCTCCTTTTCGGGTTTCGATAGTGCCGCAAGCAGCGCCTTGTCTCTCTCGCGCCAAGCCGCTGCAAGATCCTGCCGCTTTCGCACCAAGCGCGCGAGCGGCCCACGTCCCGAAGTAAAGCGCAAAGCCATCTGGGAAATGGCATCGCCTGCAGACGACTGCACGGCCCACTGCGCCATCTCGGCCGCCTCGCGGCCCGCTGTCGCATCAGCTTCGGTCTTCTGGCGCACGGCTTGCGCGAGGTTGAACACATGGTCGCGGAAAAAATGGGCGCGTTGTTCGATCAGGCCGCCCTTTCGTTGCGACTGCCCTGAACCAGGCGTCTCGGTCGCCGCATGGGCGATGACCGCTGCCGCCGCGCGGCGCGAATACGCAAGAGCCCGCTCATGATCGCGTCTTGCGTTCGACAATGAAGCAAGGTTGTGAAGCGTATCGGCGGCTTCCGGGTGGCTCGCCCCGAGGGTCCGCTCGCGGATCGCCAGCGCGCGCCGAAACCGACGCTCGGCATCCTCGTATTTGCCCTGGTCCTGGTAGACGAGTGCCAGGTCGTTCAGGCTCTTCGCTATCCCCGGATGGTTCGCCCCCAAGGCCTTTGCCACGATCGCCCGCGCGCGCTGATAAAGGCGCTCGGCGTCGGCGTACTTTTCCTGGGACCGGTAGGTCTCAGCCAAATTATTGAGGGTGAGCGCTATGTGGGGATGGTCAGGTCCTCGCGCCTTCTCCTTTATCTCAAGCGCGCGCCGGTAGAGGTCCTCGGCATCGGCGAATTTGTCTTGGGACCAATAGATGGCGCCCAAACTGGCGAGGGTTGCCGCAACACGGGGGTGATCGGCCCCTAGTGCCTTCTCGCGGATCGCCAGGGCGCGCCGATAGAGCCCGTCGGCCTCGCCGTACTTTTCCTGGTACTCGTAGATGGCGCCGAGATTGCCGAGCGTGGTCGCAACGTCAGGGTGGTCCGCCCCTTGGGCCTTCTTGTGAATCGCAAGGGCACGCCGATAGAGGTCCTCGGCGCCCGCATACTTGCCCTGCTCCACGTAGGCCAACGCCAGATTGTTGAGATTCCTCGCTACATTGGGGTGTCTCGCCCCCAATGCCTTCCGGTAGATCGTCTGCGCACGCTGAAACAGGTCCTCGGCGTCGGCGTAACGGCCCTGGTCGGCATAGACCAGTGCCAATCCGTCGAGCGTCGTCGCAACGTCGGCGTGTCTCGGTCCGAGCGCTTTCTTCTGAATTTTCAGCGCCTGCCGAAACAGACTTTCGGCGTCCTCGTATTTGCCCTGGGAGCGGTAGACGAGCGCCAAGCTGTTGAGCGTCGTCGCGACGTTGGGGTGTTGAGATCCGTGCGCCCTCTCGTCGATTGCCAGCACGCGCTGAAAGAGATCCTCGGCGTCGGCGTAACGGCCCTGGTAATGGTGGACTTTCGCGAGATTGTGCAGCGCCGTCGCGACGTGAGGGTGGTTTGCCCCCTGGGCCTTCCGGTAAATTACTACCGCACGCCGATAGAGGCCTTCGGCCTCGGCATACTTGGCCTGGACGGCATAGGCGACGGCGAGGTCGTTGATGAGATACGCGCAGCGCCGGTGATTCCGCCCGTGTCGAGCCTCGCACCTCTTGAGCAGCCGTTTTCCCAGCCGCTCCGCTTTGGCGTATCGACCGGCCTCGTAATGGCGTTTGAATTGCGCGTCGGAGCTTTTGGACAGGGCCGGTGACGGCGCGCCCAAAAATCCCACGGCCAGGACGACGAGGATCGCACGAACCGGATCCTTGATCGAGAAGCTATGGTTCGTCACCGCCGTCGCCCTCCGACATTACATCACGCCATGTCAGTGGTACGCACGAGGTCGCGATCGGTTCGCTGCGATATGGAAAGTGACCGATCTTTTTTGGACTCTCGCCCGCTATGACGGCTTTGCCGGCTCATGCGCGATTTGATCCGGCTGCTTTGGCTGTCGCGTCTCGGCTTGGTCGGCGGGTGGAATGCTGCTCGCAAGAAGGATTGCAAACGGACGCAGCGTTTGAACATGGGAACAGATAATCGCAATACAAACAGTAAGCGGTGCGCCGAGGAACGCACCGGGCACGCCCCAAATGGTGGACCAGAACAACAACGAGAAAATCATGGCAAAGGGAGACAGGTTCAAAGTCCGACTGGACAGGGTCGGCTCGACGATATTGCCGATGACGAACTGTACGGCACCTATGCCGCCGAGGATGACAAGAATTGGTCCGGCGTCAGTGAATTGCGCCAGCGCTGCAATGGTCGGCAGAACCGTTCCGATGATCGAGCCAATGGTCGGGATGAAGTTGAGCAGGAGGATGATAAAGGCCCAGGTTTCCGCAAAATCGAGCCCCACGGGCTTCATGACGAGATAAGCAAGTCCCCCGGTCAGCAGGCTGACAAAGGTCTTGATACCCATATAGCTCTGCAAACTCGCACTCATAGCTGCAAGTGCGGCCGACACTTTCTCGCGGTTCTCCCGGTCGGGCACCAGGTGCGGCAGCTTGTACTGCAGGGAGCCGGTATCCACGAGGAGGAAGGCGAGAAACAGAATGACCAAGGATGTGGCCCCCAAGGTCGCGCCAGCCCCTTGAACGACGCGGGCAACGGCTTGCCCCACATTGGCTTGAGCGATGGCGTCATTGACCGACGCCATGAGTTCAGGCCCGAGAAAACGCCCAAGGTCGCTTGCGACCTGTTCGAACCGGGCAATATAGCGCGGAGCCGCCGAGGAGAACGCGTCGACTTGGCCTGCGATGACGTTGGCTATGAGCACTGCGACACCGCCGAACAGCCCAAAGACGATGAGATAGGCCAGCCAGCGCGGCACCGCGCGCCCGAACAATGTCACGTGGCCCAACCGTTTGAGGAGCGCAGTCATCAATACATAAATCAGTAAAGCAATCGCGAGCGGAGCCAAGAGGCTCTTTCCGTAGTACAAGAGCCCAATGGCGCTTGCGGCGGCAATGATGGAGAGGAGCCAGACGACTGCGCCGGATCGGGTTTCGCGCGGCTCAGTCCCGCGAGTCTCTGTAGGCGTCATGTTGTCAGTCTTGCTCTTGCCGTTTCGCGGCGCCGACACGACGCCATTCGCGAAGCGTTGCTTTCAGCGTAGCCGCACCGAGATCAGCCATTCACTTCGCATATTGGCTTTCTTGCGACAGCTTCGCCTTGATCGACGAATAAACGCTGCCGATCGCGCGCTGGACCGCTTCTTCGGTAAATCGCTCGCGAAACCGGCGATTTGCATTGCTCCCCAGTCGCGACCGCAAGGCGCCATCGCGCGCCAATCTTTCAATGGCATTCGCCGCCGCATCGATGTCGCCCACGGGCACGAGCAGACCTTCTTCCCCGTCGCGCACAATATCGCGGCAGCCGACAGCATCGGTCGTAATGATCGCTCGGCCACACGCTGCAGCCTCGATCAAGGTGCGGGGAACACCTTCGCGATACGAGCTCAGAAACAGAGCCATGTGATGGTCGCGCCAAACCGCGGCGACCTCGCCGGTGGGCCCGCGCCACGCGATTCCCGGCCGCTCAGACCACTGCATCAATGTCGTCGTGGGAATGGAGGATGGGTTTTCCGGATCGGGTGCGCCATAGATATCGAGCTCCACCGGCACGCCACGATCCCGCGCAAGGCAAACCGCCTCGACGGCTTCGGCTATTCCTTTTGAACGCAACATGCGCGACACAACGGCAATTCTGACCGGCGGGGATGGCGGCTCCGGCATCGCCGGAAAGTCATCGGCGGCTACCCCGGCGCCGGGCACGATCGTCACATTCCCGGCTGTGGGCTGCAGCCGGAATTCCGAGGGATCGTCCGTGTTTTCAAAGACGTAATGCGTGCGTGACCCGCGCAGTAAGCGCCCCACGACGAGCCGCATGATTTGCCGCAACGACCGCGCAGCAATTCCTCTATCGGCCCAGGCATGGCCCAGTCCCGTCGGCGCCAGGATGATGGCCCGCGCCCCAGCGAGCCTTGCCGAAAGGCCCGCCAAGACAACCATTCTCAGCGCAATGCAATGGACGAGATCGGGCTTCTCTTGCTTGATGGTGTTGTATCCCTGTCGCACGGCGCGGATCAGCGTGACGGGGTCGGTGCCGCTGCGAGACAGATTCATAGGAATGAGATGAAACCCTTCATCCAGTATGCGCCTTTGATGGTCCTTTACCCGTGTTACGACGGTGACATCAAACCCCATCTCCCGTGCAGCGCGTGCCATTGGAAGAAAGTGCGATATGAAGAACCAATCCTCGGTAATGAAATAGAATAGTCTCGGCATGGTCGACTTTATCGAATGGACTTAGTTTGTCGTGGCCGCGTTTCGACCGGAGGCGCAATCCGCGTGATGTCCATATCATTCGCCATTCGCGCTGCATGACCAGCAAAGACCGACCGAGTCTGATCTACGACCGAAAGCACGATCAACACACCCTGTCCGGGCCTTGTTGGGCTGGGCGGTCATTGCATTCCGATCGATCGGACGACCTGCGATGTTGACCGCGCTGATCGCCTCGATATCGGACAAGGTGAGGGAGGCAACCGAGACCGCTCGCATGATTGACCGCCTGAACGCCGGATCGGCCTGAAGGTCTCACGAGGCCGCATGCCGGTCGCACGACCGATCGCAGGTTCTCCCTGCGATCTACTGCATTTTTCGCTAAGCTTTTGATCTGATTGGTGGGCGCACAAGGACTCGAACCTTGGACCCGCTGATTAAGAGTCAGCTGCTCTACCAACTGAGCTATGCGCCCGCACCCGCTCCACTGGAGCGCGATCCACTCAGCTTGAATC
>JANQIP010000119.1 GCA_028282095.1 Xanthobacteraceae bacterium
AGTGTTTCCTTCTCTGACGGTCCGACCCCGGACCGTCAGCCCGGAACACTAGTTAACGCGATGCTTTGTGATGCGGCACCAACACGATGAGACGAGCTCAAGCGTTGGTGCCGCATCACTAGCGTGCGATCTTTCTGAGACGTATGATCTTGTCCGAAAAATCTGCCAATTTTTGGGGATCAAGCGGCGGCGTCGTGCCCTTGCCGATTGCGGTTGACCCTTCGCTCCGCCCACCTATGTGATCGGTTCGCGGCACCGGCTCTTTCCGGTGAGGCCGTCACACCTTGCGATGCCGCATCGTTCCAAGCCTATGCCTTCTTTTGGGGAGGAGCCGATTTCCGCGAACCTGACGGGCCGCCCGAGCACGGGCCTGCCGCGACTGCGCAAGCACGTCTTGGCGTTGGTCGAGGCGAGGCCTTTCACCCGTTCGATCATTGCCCTCATCGTCGTGAACGCCGTCCTTCTCGGGCTCGAGACCTTCCCGGCCATCATGGCGGATCACGGGGCACTGCTGATCGCAATCGATCAAGTGATCCTCGCCATCTTTGTCGTCGAGATCGGCTTGCGCTTGTTCGCCCATGGCGGCGCGTTTTTCCGCGACCCGTGGTCGGTATTCGACTTCTTTGTCGTCGCGATCGCGCTCGTGCCGACGAGCGAAGCATTCTCGGTGCTGCGCGCCATGCGGATTCTCCGCGTGCTGCGCTTGATATCCGCCTTCCCGCAGCTTCGCCGCGTGGTGGCGGGTCTACTGGGGGCCGTTCCGGGACTCGGGGCCATCGCGGCGATCCTCGTCATCGTTCTCTATGTCTTCGCCGTGATGGCGGCAAAGCTATTCGGCGCGCAATACCCGCAATGGTTCGGCGACCTGTTCTCATCGCTGTTCACGCTGTTCCAGATCATGACGCTGGAGGGCTGGGCCATCATCGCCCGCGAGATCGGGCAGACACACGCTTATGCGTGGGCCTTCTTCATCATCTATATCCTGATCGTGACCTTCACCGTCCTCAATCTGTTCATCGCCGTCATCGTCGAGGCGATACAGAGGATCGAGAAAAGCGAGGAGCAGAAGTCGCAAGCGGGATTCGACGCGCTCGAGCGCAAGATCGATGCGCTGTCGGCAAAGCTCGATGAGCTCGCCCGATCCTCGCCGCGACAAGCCGCAATGACCGAGCGCGCCGGCGCCGACGAGAGCCGGCCTTGAGCTGCCCAAGGCAGCTTGCCGTTGCCCCGCTTCGTGCGTCAATCCAAGGTCCGGCGGAAGCGCGTGATCGCAATCGTCATCGCCACCAGCATCAGAATGACCAGCGCCAGCGCGTCATAGCGCAGATGGGTGATGTCGGAGCCCTTCAGCATGATCGATCGCACGATGCGCAGGAAATGGGTCAACGGCAATGCTTCGCCGATCCATTGGGCCCATTGCGGCATGCCGGCAAAGGGAAAGAGAAAGCCCGACAGCAGCAAGTTCGGCAGGAAGAACATCAACGTCATCTGCACGGCCTGGAGCTGGTTGCGTGCAAGCGTCGAGAAGGTATAGCCGATCGACAGATTGGTGATGAGGAAGAGCGTGGTCAGCGCCGCGAGCAGGGCAAGACTGCCGACGATGGGCACCTCGAACAGCAGATAGCCGGCGGCGACGATCATCGCCGCTTGAAAGAAGCCGATCACGACGTAAGGCAGGATCTTGCCGAGCATGATCTCGACCGGGGAAATCGGCATAGCGAGCAAGGATTCCATCGTGCCGCGTTCGATCTCGCGGGTCACCGCGAGCGAGGTGAAGAACAGCATGGTCAGCGTCAGGATGGTGCCGAGCAGGCCCGGCACGATGTTGAGCTGGCTCACCGCGGCGGGGTTGTAGCGTGCATGCGTGCGGATTTCGAACGGCGGGGGCGTGGTCTGAGGGATCGCCCGCTCGCGCTCCAGCACGGTCTGCACCAGCGGTGCGAGCGCGGCGAGCGCCGAGCCCGTTGCGACGGGATCGCTGGCGTCCGCCGCAACGAGCAGCGCCGGCCGGTCGCCGCGCCGCAGCTCACGCTCGAAATTGGCGGGGATCTCGATGCCGAACAATACCCGGCCCGACTGCAGCAAGCGGTCGAACTCCGCCTCGTCATGCACCTGATGGGTGATCCTGAAATAGCGGGTGTTTTCAAGACCGCGGATGATGGTACGCCCGATATCGCTCGACTCCTGCAGCAGCACCGCCGTCGGCATATTGCGCGGCTGCGTGTCGATCGCATAGCCGAACAGAAGGATCTGCATCAGCGGAATGGTGATCATGGTCGCGAGCGTCACGCGGTCGCGCAACAGCTGCAGTAACTCCTTGGTCAGCATGGCATTGACCCGCCGGAAGAACCCGCGGGTGCTCGCGACTGCTCTCATGAGCGCCTCGTCGTCGCCTGCCCCATCAACTCAATGAAGACATCCTCGAGCGAGGGCTCGGCACGCTGCCAGTTGAGCGCACGATCGGCGCGATAGGGCGCGATCGCAGCATCAAGCGCCTGCGCGTCGGGTCCGGAGACATGCAGGCTCACCCCGAATGGCGCCACCATGGTGACACCGTCGCGCTTCTCGAGTTCTTCCGCCAGCCGCGTGAGGTCGGGTCCGCTGACCGTGTAAGTGGACAAGTGGGAGTTCGCGACGACTTTCTCGACTGTTCCATAAGTCAGCAATTCGCCATAGGCGATGTAAGCGATCTCGTGGCAGCGTTCGGCCTCGTCCATGTAATGGGTGGAGACCAGCACGGTGAGGCCCTCCGCCGCCAGCGCGTGAATCTCGTTCCAAAAATCCCGCCGCGCCTTGGGATCGACGCCGGCGGTGGGCTCGTCGAGAAGGAGAAGCTGCGGTTCGGGCAGCGTGCAGGCGCCGAGCGCGACGCGTTGCTTCCAGCCGCCCGAGAGTTGGCCGGTGATCTGCTCTGCCCGGTCTTGCAGGCCGAGGCGTTCGATCATCGCGCGCGCGGCGCGGCGCGGCGAAGGAATGCCGTAGATGCGCGCGACGAATTCCAGGTTCTCGCGGACCGAGAGGTCCTGATAGAGGCTGAAATGCTGCGTCATATAGCCGACATGGCGCTTGATCTCTTCGGCGTCGGTGCGGATATCGTAGCCAAGACAGGTGCCGCGTCCGGTATCCGGCGTGAGCAGCCCGCACAGGATGCGGATCGTCGTCGTCTTGCCCGAGCCATTGGGGCCAAGGAATCCGTAGATCGATCCGCGCTTGACCTGCATGGTCAGACTGCGCACGACCTGCTTTCCGTTAAACGACTTGCTCAGCCCTTCAACTTCGATTGCGATTTCGCCGACGCCCGGCGGTACGGGCATCGGTCCATCGGCGACGGCGCTGCTCATAAAGTGCTCCCGCTATTGTTGCGTGCCGTACGGCCGTTTTCCGGTCCGCCCGTCAGCGCGATATCGATCGGCTGGCCGACGCGCAGGTTCTCAGGGCGGTCGGGCTTTGCCTCGATGAGGAAGACCAGCTTCGAGCGTTCCTCCAGGCTGTAGATGACCGGAGGCGTGTATTCCGCAGTGCGCGAGATAAAGCTCACGCGCCCGGTAATGCCGCCCGGGCAACCATTGCAGTGCACCTTGACCTTGTCGCCATAGGCAATCTGCGGCAGCATCGATTCCGGCACGTAGAACCGCAGCTTGAGGTTTCCCGGCGGCAGGATGGCGAGCACCGGCCGTCCCGCCGTCACCATCTCTCCCGGACGGAAATAGACCTGCTGCACGGTGCCGGCGACCGGGCTTGCGACCCTGCGGCGATCGAGCCGGGTCTGTGCCGTATTGAGCCGGGCGCGCGCCGTGCGCAGCTCCGCTTCGGCGTCATCAAAGGCTTTCCGTGTGCCCGTCCTGTTCTTAAGGAGCGCCTGGGCGCGATCGAATGCCTGCTGTGCGTTCTCGACCTGCGCCTGGTTCATCTGCACTTCGGCGCGATAGACATGGTCTTCGAGCGTGAATAGCGGCTCTCCAGCCTTCACCTGCTCGCCCTCGTCCACCGACAGGGTTTCGAGCCGCCCGGTCCGGTTGGGCGCGACGAAGATCAGGTCTGCTTCGACCCAGCCCTGATAGGTGTCCGGCGCCTCCCCGCAGCCCAACAGTGCAGCGGCGAGGAGCGCGATGAGTCCGGTGCGCAGCACGCTCATGACTTGCCCTCCGGTCCGAGCAGAGTGTCGAGATGCGCGCGCAGCAGGCCGCTCATATCGAGCGGCGCGAACCGGTCGAACAAGCTGCTCCAGATGATCGCAGCGATGGCAGGCGCCATCACGAGCTGCGGAAATTTGATCAGACGGTCGTCGCTGAGTTCGCCGCGCGCAAGCGCCCGCTCGAGGAGACGACGCAGCGCCGCAAGCGCACGCTCGACCACATGGTGGTAGTAGAATTCCGCGAGCGGCGGAAACCGCGGCCCTTCGGCCATCACCAGACGCAGCACCTCGCGCCGCTTGGTGCCGCACACTTCGCTGATGAACAAATCAAACAGCCGCGTCAGCACCAGCCGTATCGGCATATCTTCAACGGGCAGCTGTTCGAGCTGCACGACGAACGACCCGAGCATTGTGGTCACGAGTTCTTGGAACAGCGCGTCCTTGTCGCGGAAATACAGGTAAATCGTGCCTTTGCCGACGCCGGCGCGGCGGGCGATGTCGTCGATCCGGGTTGAAGCAAAGCCGCGGTCGGTGAATTCGTCGAGTGCGGCGGCAAGGATGGCGTCACGGCGCGCCGCGCTGTTTCTTGCGCGCTTGCGCGTGAGCGGCGGCGCCGATGGCGAAGCGTCTGGCCCTTTATCCGTTGGCAAAGCCGCACCCGCCTGCGCTGACACATCCGCACTGCCGAGCGTCGTGTCGCCCGCCCGCATCCGATCCGAGTCGGCGGCTGGCGCTTGGCGCAGGGTCTCCGGAGCAGACCGTGATCCTCTGGTCCTCGCCCGGGAGCTGTTCTTGGCGGTCGTCATTGTTATTTCCTGACTGACTGGTCAGTCAGAAATGGCGATTGGCAGCCGGAATTACAAGATCCCCGACTGCGTCGGGAGTCGTTTTCACACTTAATTGTGAGTGCTCTCTATTTTGCTTTAAGCGCGCGCTTATGGTCTTGCCCTAGCGAACGAATTTACGTGAAACGAGCTTTCGACCGCGGCCGCAAACTATTTATAAAATGATTTGAATCAGAAACTCCCTCGGCGGCATCGATGCAATGTCGAGATCAGTTTTCTTTGTGACCCGCGCCACTAACCCTTAGTATGCTTTGGGCCTTGATGCCGATCAAGGTTTGTACTCGATCGACCATGCTCCGTCGCTGAATGGGGTGTGCGGCCATTCCAACAACAAGCTCAGCATGTCAAACGAGAGTCCATTCGCACAATGCCGAAACCTTGCGCTCCTAAGCGAATCCATCGGGGTGTGCGAAGCCCTGGAGCTGATCGAGAACAAGCTGGGGGTTGGCGCCTGGACCTGGGAGGTGACGACAGGGAATAGCTACTGGACACCGGGCATATTTCGGCTGCTTGACCTCGATCCCGGTGCCGCAGAGCCCTCGCGTGAATTGTTCGAGGCCGCGCTACACCCAGACGATCTCCCGCTTTCGCAAGACTTCAACAAGGCCTTCGCCGAAGGCGTGCCGTTCGACCGGCAGTTCCGCATTCTGCGCAGCAATGGCAGCGTGCGCTGGGTGCGCTGCATTTCGGAAGTCCTGGTCGACCGGGCCGGCAAGCCGCTTCGTGCAGTCGGCGTCATCCAGGACATCACCGGGCAATACGAAGCCCTCCAGGTCGAGCAGACCTGGAAGGATCGCTATCGGGCGCTCGTGAAGGCGACTAACGGAGTTGTGTGGTCGGCGCGTACCGACATGTTCCGGATCGGATATGAGAATCACGAGGAAACCTGCGGCCCGGAGGAAGACCCGGTGGAATTTCTGGGCGAAGGGTGGAAAACCAAGATTCATCCAAATGATCGCGACCAGGCCCTCAATGCCTATGAAAGCGCCGTCAGATCGAAAGCGTCGTTTCACGCCGAGTACCGCGTCCGCATGGCCACTGACACTCATCGATGGTTTTCGACGCGGGCGGCGCCGATCTTCAACTCGGACGGATCGATGCGCGGCTGGATCGGCGTGTGCACCGATATCCACGAACGACGACTCTGGTCGATGTATCCATCGGGTTCGGCCGTCACCGGAGCACAGATCCGCGGTGCTCGCGGGATCCTGAACTGGTCGGTGCGCGACCTCGCCGACAAGGCCGGTCTCAGCCCGGCCGTGATCCGTCGCCTGGAAGAGCGCGACGAAGCTCCCGGCGAACCGGAACCAGCGTTAGTTCTCGTCAAAGCCGCGTTTGAGCTGGCGGGAATCGAGTTCTTGTTTCCAACGGCCGGCAAGCCTGGGATCAGGCCGACTTAGCAATGCCGTTCAGCCCTTGGCATCGCAAGCCCAAGCGCGAATGACGCATTCGCGGCCGCCATGGGTGTAGCATTCTTCAAGCGCCTTATTCTGGGCCTGCCCGAGCCGGGCCGCAACAGCGTAACCATAGGCGCCACAAGCATCGCGTCCGTCGACCGCGAAAGCCGCGCATGCGCGGCGCATGGTGACGGCCACCCTGCACGCGCCTTCCGCGCACCGCTTGAGCGCCGTCGCACGTGCTTGCGCGAGATCGGAGAAATCGTAGGCGTAACCGTAGGCCGCGCAAGGGCCGATGGCGATCGCCCCGCCTGCCGTAGCGTTCATTGAACTCGCAAACAGAAACAAAACGGCGCTGACCCAGCACAGCGCTATGCGCAATGATCGATCCATCGGCCCTCCCCTAGCAGGCTGCGGAAAAAGGGTTGTTTGGAGGCGATTTCCTTGGTGTTTGCGACGACGCCGAAGCGATGGATGGGCTGTGACCGGCGACGCCTGCGCG
>JANQIP010000122.1 GCA_028282095.1 Xanthobacteraceae bacterium
GGCCCCCTCGTCTTGCAGGGCGATCAGGGCTATTCGGTCAAATCCGCCGCGGGACAAGCGAGCTACTACTATTCCCAGCCCTCCTTCAAAGTCACCGGCAAGCTGAAGCTGCCCGAGGGCGATGTCGCAGTGACGGGCCAGGGCTGGCTGGACCGCGAATGGTCCTCCCAGCCCCTGTCGGAAACCCAGACCGGATGGGACTGGGTGTCGCTGCATTTCGACACCGGCGAGAAACTGATGGGATTCCGCCTGCGCGACCGGGCGCGTGGACCGTTTACATCGGCGACCTGGATCGCGACGGACGGCACGCCGACACCATTCACCGACGGCGCGTTGACCCTGACGCCGCTTGAGCAATCGTCCGTAAAGGGCCGTAGCCTGCCCACGCGCTGGCGAGTCGAACTGCCTGAAAAAGGGCTCGACGTCGAGATCGACGCGGTCAACCCGCAATCGTGGATGGCCGTCAGCTTTCCCTATTGGGAAGGTCCCGTTCGCATCAGCGGCAGCCATGTCGGCCGGGGTTATCTCGAAATGACAGGCTATGGCACTGACTAAAAGCGAGCCGCGCAAACCTTCTATTATATGCTTTCCGAGTGAATGCCTCGGGCTAGAGTCCTATTCCCTCCTCCTGAAAGGGGGAGGTCGGCGAGCGGCGCAGGCAAGCTTGCGCAGCCTGCGCAGGCTTGGCTGCGTGCTCGCCGGGAGGGGGTCCACAGGATCGCTCTTGATCCGTTCGTCCCCGCGCAAGCGGAGACGAAGGATATTCTTCCAAGACTTGGATTCCCGCTCTCGCGGGAATGAACGGAATTAACAGGTTGAAATACCCCTCCCCAACCCTGCCCCAGCCCAAGTCGCGTGTTCCCGATTTGCGCCACTCAAAAGGGAGCCGAACACGGGAACACCCGTGTTCGGCGGGGGAGGGAGTAAAGGCCTCAAGCCATGGTATAGTTTGGTACCGAACTAATCCGCCGGCAACAGTATTACGCGAGGAGATGGCGCGCCAGATTGTGAACGGGGTCGTGGCGGATGGTGTGCAAATGCAGGGGCTGGCCGCGCAGGCTGGCGAACTCGATCAGCATGGTGCCGCCGCTGAGGCGATAATAGATCATGTCGTCGGGTCCAGTCCCTCCGGCCCAGCCGAACCTAAGCGCATCAAGATCGTTGCGCTGTTGACGTGAGCGTTCCTGCTCGGCGAGCGGCGCGGCAAGATGGTCCGTTGTGTAGACCTCGACGATCCTGAGCGCCAGATCGCGCTGCGCCTGCGTTAGATCGGCAAGCGGGACACCGTCGGTGCGCGCGGCGAGTTCAGTCTCGCGGCCGGCGGTGGCGATGATATTGCCGAACGCCCGCTCCCGGATCAGCGCATGTCGAGATACCGGATCTTCCAGGTCGGCAAAGAGACGGCGGCCCAGCACCTCTTCTTCTTTCAGCGCCACGAGCCCGTCCCAGGCCGTGCCTGTGACGGTGTTTGGATCGGAGGAGAACGAGGACGGCGTTACCGAAACAACCGCATCCCCCCTAAGCGTGGCGCCCACGGAAAGGTGGTGACCCTCAATCCGAAATCCCCAAAGCGCGCCCTCCGACGGTGTTCCGAAAATCGCCAGTGCGAAGCGCTCTCGACTCCGACTGGCGCCACGCCCCTGCTCGCGAAGAACGTCTTGCAGGATCATGACCCGCTCTGCCTTGGCAAATCCCTCCGGACTGAGAATGCTGGCCAGAAGCTGCAGGGCGGCTTGCTGCTGATCGGGTATCATATCGGCGAGCTGCAAACCGGGCTTGCGCCAAGCGCCGAAATAGTTCCAGCGCTGACGGGTCGGACTGTCGAAGGCAAAGCTTGCCGCAGCGCGCTGTTCCGGCGCCAGAAGGGCAAGGGCAGCGCGAGCACGCGCGAGCGTATCGGTTGCCGGCGCAACTTCTGCAGCCGCCGGGCGCACGCCACCGGTCACGGCGAGTCCCGCTCCGATGGCAAGAAGCATGTTGCGCCGTGTCATCTGGGTCGGCATTGCCGCATCCTTTCTTGATGGCCAAAGATACCGCCCCAACCCGCACGATCTCTTCGACGATCTTGGCGATGAACCTCTCTGTTCGAGGTGTCGCCACAGAATTTGCCGTTCTCAGAAGCACTTCGAGGTCATGCCGTAGGGCGCAGATCATCGGCTGCCGCTTCCCACTCCCGTTATGACTTAACAACGACTGAGCATCTTTCGATGCCGTGCGGCATTTCGGCATTCCCGCGCTCGCTCATTCGCGCCCAGAAACGGCCAGCATTCGCCATGTTGCTTTGACAAGCGAATCCGATTGAATGCGATCTCGGCGAGAGACCAGCGGGGCCCTTTTTCAATGGCAGCCGCGCCCCGGCAAGAGCAAGCGGCGGCGACGCAACAAGCAGAACGTCCGGGCCGACGGCTGAGGCATAGCGCAGCGCCGCTACAGCATGATCCCGAAAAGTTGGCAGACTTCTCGGAGAAGCTCTTGCGACAAAACTAAAGAGAAAGAGAGCGCGATCGGGTCCATCTGAATGAGCCGCTGGCCAGTTCGTGCTGCTCGGCTAGAGCATGATCCCGAAAAGTTGCAGACTTTTCGGACAAGATCATGCGGCAAAACAAAGAGAAATAGAGCGCGATCGACCCAATCTGAATTGATCGCGCTCTATTGCCCGAGGCATG
>JANQIP010000160.1 GCA_028282095.1 Xanthobacteraceae bacterium
CTCTTTGCTTGATCGCATGATCTTGTCCGAAAAGTCTGCCACTTTTCGGGATCATGCTGCTCTTTGCTTGATCGCATGATCTTGTCCGAAAAGTCTGCCGCTTTTCGGGATCATGCTCTAGAGATAGTTCACGAGACTGAGATTGGCGAGCAGCGCCGTAGTCTGGAGCGAAGCCTGCATGCTGGTATGCAAGGCGAGGATTTGCATGCCAACCTGTTCGGCTGGCACATTTTCCACGTTGTAAAGGTAATTGTCGAGCGCGGCCGTGGTCTGCGTGTGGCGGTCATTGGCGGCAGCCATCGCGGTCTGCGCGCCGGCAATATCGACCTGCATGTCCGAGATCTTCTGTACCCCGTCCTTTGTGTTCAGATTCGCGTATAGCCGGTCGGTGAGGGCGGCATAGCGATCGCCGCCGTTCGGATCGCTCGTCGAGAACGTCATGGCGGCGAAGACGGCGAGATCGGCGATCGGCCTGCGCAACGCCTCCTCGTTCGCGCGCATCCCGTGGGAGACGGTGATTGCAGCGTCGATGCGTGTCGTCGCCGTGGCGCGTGCCGGGATTGTTCCGGCCTCTCCCGTATACCAGCGCACCGTATCGGCGTCGGTGCCGGCGATGAGCGCCGTTGCCGTATCGAAGGGCGGACCGTTCACCCGCTGTGGTGGAGTCGCCGCATCGATGTTGAAGAAATCGTCTGCCGCCGCGATGGCCGAGGCGGCGGTGAGCGCGGTTTGCGCCAGCGTGCCGACGCTGCTCGTCAAGGCGGTTTGGAGGTTGGCAGCCGTGGCGGACGCATCAGCGCCGATCGTGAATTCGTTCTTTTCCGGAGGGGACGTCGTCGTCGCCGTCAGGGTCAACACCTCGGAGGTTCCGTCGGGCAGATCGAAGGTGAACGACACGGTATCGCCGACCGACGGCTGGTTGCCGGCAAGGTCCACGGTGATCTCGGGCGGTGTTCCGGCCGGGCCCGTGACCGTCGCGCCGGCAATCGAGGTGCTGGCGGCCGAGAGCTTGAAGCCGAATGGCGAGCCGGCGACGTCCTCCGATACGCTGACCGCCGTCCCCACCGCCGCCGGAATGTTGAGCCGCCCGAGCCCACCCGCGCCGAGATCAGCCTGAGCTCGCTCGCTCATCGCCTGCTTGAACCCGGCGCGCGCGCCGTCACCTTCGAGAATATGGTCGATTGTGTCGACCGCGGCATGCTCAGGGCTCTGGCCGGAGAAGATGTACTGATCGCCGAATCGTGTATTGAGCGCGGCCAGGATGCGATCGAGCTCGCCATGCGCCGTGACCTGGTGGGTGGTGCGCCCATTCGCATCGAGCACGAAGGATGAACTCGGCAGCGCGTCGTTGACGACGCGCGTCGCCGCATCGATATCGTTCAATGCCGTCTGGCTGAGCTTTGTCCGCGTGTCGATCATCTCGATCGAGTTCACGAAGGACTCGATGCCGGAACGCTGCATGCGCAGGCCGATGGCAAGGCCCCGGTCGAGCCCGAATCCGCTGTAAGTGTCGGCCTTCTTGCCGGTGCCAAGCTGGCGCTGGAGGTCATCGAAGTCGCGACGCATCTCGATCAAGGTGCGAACCTGAAGCGCGCTTTGGCTACTGATTCCGCTGATGGTCATGACATGCGATTCCCTGAGCACTATCCTTTGGCGGAGGGCGGAGCCCTACATTCGAAGGAGCGTATCGATCATCTCTTTCACCGCCGAGAACACCCGCGCATTCGCTCCATAGGCGGTTTGCAGCGTGAGCAGCGTCATCATTTCCTGGTCGACATTGACGCTCGCGCCCTCGTTGAAGCGTTGTTGCAATGCATCGATCACCATTCGCTGGCCCTGGCTGAGGCTCGCGGCCGCGCTCGCCGCCTCGCCCTGCTGGCTCATGGCCTGCCGCAGATAGGAAGGCAGAGAGCTCGTGAAGGGTGATGCCGCCGTACCGATGCCCGCTTGCGGCGCAAAAGTCTGTGCCGCCGAAGTCAGTCGTTCATAGATGAAATTCGGTCGCGTCTGGTCGCCCGAAGGTGTGGAGGGATGGTGAGCAACAAGCGCGTTCGGGTCGGCGACCACGGCGGGATTCACGGTGATCCGTCCGGCATAACCGACCGATTGCGCCCCGCCGCCGGTGAGCGCGCCGCTATAAGGGATTGCGCCGTCGGAGAACAACGGGAACTCGGGCACGCCAGCGGTCAGCGTGGTCATCGTCCTGGTCGCGGCGACGGCATCGACATTGCTCGTGTTCGCACTGCCGTCGTCGAGAACGCGTAACACCGTGCCGGACGGATTTGCGAACTGCAGCGCACCGTTGAATGCGCCGTTGAGCTGGTTCACGACCGAAGCGAGCCCGCCCGACCAGTCGACCCCGATGACCCGGTCGTTCGGATCGGCGCTCGCATTGTCGGCAAGCGGTAGCGTGCTGGGATCGTCGACCCGCACGATGGTCACCGTGCGTTGCGTGTTGGTGAGCGTCTCGGTGTAGGTGACCTTGACCGAATTGCCGGCGAGCAACCCGCCGATATCGACATCGAAGCCGGCCTGCGGACCGACGGTCGCCGGCGTGCCGGCCACCGTCTGGTCGGACAGCGCGCGCGACATGGCGGCGGCGAACTCATCGAGCTGCGCCTGCGCCTCGACCAGC
This sequence comes from Xanthobacteraceae bacterium, assembly GCA_028282095.1. GTDB lineage: Bacteria > Pseudomonadota > Alphaproteobacteria > Rhizobiales > Xanthobacteraceae > Rhodoplanes. The sequence goes on from JANQIP010000160.1 coordinate 2,636, forward strand.
ACTTCATCGCGCATTTCGAGATAGGCCGCGATCCGGCCGGAGCGGAACGACTTCGTCTCGATCAGGTCGATATTGGCTCCGTTCGGATTGGTCAGCGAGATCGTGCCGACCTTTCGTTCGGCCGGATCGCTGCTCCAATCGGCATTCGCCGTCATCATGCCCTGGGCATCGAACGAGAGCCTCGACGCTTGGGTTCCGACCAGTTGCAGGCCGGAGCTCGTGAACACGTTCACCGTTGCGAATTCGCCCTCGGTCACACGAATATCCATCAGCCCGGCGAGCTGATCGAGGTAGCGGTCGCGCTGATCGAGGAGGCTAGCCCTGGTGCCATCTTGTGCCTGCGACGCGCTCAGCTCGTGATTGATCCGAGCGATACCCTGCATCATGTCGTTGGCGACGCGCACGCTGTCCGCCAATCCGTGCTCGGCCTCGCCACGCAGGGACTGTACATCGTGGCTCAACGCACGAAGCTGTTGCGCCAAGGCCTGCGCCGTATTCACCACATTGATCGGCGCTGAGGAGTCCGCTGGGCTCGTGACCAGCGCCTGAACTGCTTCGGTGAATCGCGCATAGACCGACTCGAGGGCGACCGACGAGTTCGGATCGCCATAGATGCGCTGAAGGCGTTCGTAGAACTGGGTCCGCAGATCGGCATAGGCGCCGCCCGAACTCTCAGTGCGCAATTGCCGCTGCAGATACTGATCGAGTTCGCGATTGATGGCTGCAACGCGTACGCTGACGAGATCGCCGCCGGCGGCGGTCGTCTGCGTGTGGACCTGCTTGCGCGTATAGCCGGGGGTCTGGGCATTGGCGACATTCGCCGCCACGATGGAGAGCCCCGTTTGCGTGCTGCGCAGACCGGCGGTCGCCGTGCCGAGGGCCTGGGTGAGGCTCATGCGCTGCTCTCTTTCCGCGCGGCAGGCTCACGCCGCTAGCGCAACATGTTCAACAGGTCCTGCACCATCTCGTCGCTGGTGCTGATCACCCGCGTGTTGGCCGAATAGGCCTGTTGCGTTACGATCAATTTGGTGAATTCGTCGGCGATGTCGGTGTTCGACCCTTCGAGCGCGCTGCCGACGATCTTTCCCGCCGCGCCGTAAATCGCCTGGCCGGACTCGTCGGTCACCTCGAAGGCGCCGCCGTCGATGCGTTTGAGGTAATTCGCGCCGCTGAACTTGGCGAGCGTGACTTCGGCAAGATCGATGGTACGACCGTTGGAATAGGCGCCGACCACCCGTCCTTTCTCGTTGACCGCGATCGTCTGCAGAGCGCCGGCGGCGAAGCCGTTCTGCTGCAGCGCGTTGACCTGCGCAACGCCGTTCGGATCGGAGTATTGCGTGATTCCGCCCGCACCGAAGTTCAGTGTGAGGTCGCCCAGCGCGGCGCCGTCGACCATGACGTCATTGAGCATCCAGGTCGCGATCATCGGGTCCATCTGGCTGTTCGCATCGAAGTGGAAGTTCGCCCCTGCATTCTTCCAGGCCGCTTCGGTGCCGGTCGCCTGCGAGTTGACCTGGTAGAACAGGTTCCAGGTGTCGCGATGCCCGTCGCCGAGGGTGGCGCTGTCGATCTTCGCCCAGCGAAGCTGGATGTTCACCGGGGAACCGGCGACATCAAAAGCGGTGATCGCGCCACCGCCGATCGACTGGCCGATAAAGGCGGTGAGATCGTTCGCCACCACCGTCTGGTTGGACGGCAAGGCCGAAGTCGTCTGCATGCCGAAGGTGAGCGGGTTCACCGTTCCGCCCACTTCGATCGTGTCGGTCGGGCTTGATGCGGTGATCGTGAGATTGCCGTTGGTCGAGTTGACCGAGGCGATGCCGCCGACCAGCGTTGCGAGCTGGGTATTGAGATCGCCGAGCGTCGTGACGTTGGGCAGGCCACCGGTACCGAAGGTAATGGTCAGCTCCGGATAGGTGCCGACCTTGATGGTAAGGGTCTGGCCGGCGGCCGCGGCTGACTGCGTGAGCAGGTTGGTCGGGTTGATCACGCCGACGCTGAGCCCAAGTTCGTCGAGCAGCGACGTGTTGGAGCCGCCGATGTTAATTGCGGTATAGGCATCGGTGCTTTCCAGAATGAGGTTTCCGGAGGCATCGAGCGTTGCCGTTTGCAATCCGGCCGGGGGCGAATCGACCGCAGAGATGCGGTTGGCCGACGCGAAGCCAAGCGCGGTCAAGGTCGGGTCGTCGCCGCCAAACGTCACGGCGTCGCCATTCGTCGAGGTGATGACGAGCTGGCCGTCACTGACGGACGCGACGATTCCGCCGTTTCCGCCCGGCGCATTCGCGAGTGCGGTGTTGATTTTCGTGGCAGCGGTGGCGGCGGTGTCGCCGGCCACGATCGTCGTCACGTCGAGGGCGGCGCCGCCATTGAGGCCGGCAGCCTGGATCGTGATCGTCGCCGGTACCCCGCCGACGGTTCCGCCGGCAGCAGCGAACCCGCCAGATCCCGTGAGGGTCATGGGTGCGTTGATCGCGGTGAGAACCTCGGCGGGCGTCATGCCGGCGCGGATCACGATCGTCTTGCCGTTGATCGTGAGTTCACCGGAACCGACCATGCCCCCGGGGAGCACGGCAGTGCCGGTGAGGGCTGCATTGGCGTCGGGCTTCAGCGTTGCGCCGTCGCCGGTGATCCTGGCGGCTTGCGGCGATACGGCGGTCGGATTGGCGGTGAAGGTGACCGGGTTGAGGAGTTCCGATCCGACCTTCGAGGTGTCGTGATCGGGTGTCAGCGGATAGCGGGCGAGGTTGGCGCGGTAGGTGATCTCGGTGGTCTGCTGGGCCGGAATGAAGTCGTTCTCGAACCTGAGCAGGGTCGGCACGCTGCCGGTCAGATTGCCGGTGGTGGGATCGACGGGAATGCCCATCAGGTGATAGCCGGCGCCGTTGACGAGGTAGCCTTTCTCGTTCGGCTGGAAATCGCCACGGCGGGTATACTGGTTGACGCCGCTGAAGGTCGGATTGTTGTCGGTCTCGCCGGTCGGTTTCATGACGACGAAGAACCCGTCGCCATTGATCGCCATGAAGGTCCCGATCGAGGTTCCCTGCACGTCGCCCTGCACCGTATTGGTCGCGCGCGAACGCGCCAGAACGCTGCCCGAGACCTGCTGCGAGGGTTGCCCATCCTGGATGAGATCCTGGAAGCTCGTGTCCGAACGCTTGTAGGCCACGGTCTGCGCATTGGCGATGTTGCCGGATATGTTCTGCAACGCGAAGGACTGCGCCTTCATTCCGGTGACGGCAGTGGTCAGTGCGCCGAAAATCCCCATGATCGTCTCCGCTCGGGCGCGCAACCCGTGACATGCTCTTGACGCCGCCCGCTCATGCGCTCCCCAGCAAACCGCGTGCCGTGGTTAATAGGCCACGATTTCAGTGGCTTATTGATGCACTGTGGCAAGGCGCGCAGGGCTTGCGGCCGGCAAAGAGCGCCGCCTCGGGCAAATCTTGCCGCTCGTGTTTCCTTCTCTGACGGTCCGATCCCGGACCGTCAGAGAAGGAACACGAGCTGATCCTCTGCTCTGTGATGCGGCACCAACACGATGAGACGAGCCCAAGCGTTGGTGCCGCATCACTAGCGAGCAGGCGCTTCTTACGGTTTCTGCTTACTTTGAGCGGCGACGCGCTCCTGTATGACCCGCCATGGCCGGTCGCATTTCCTGCGGCGAGCCGGTTCCCACTTCGCCGGAAAATGCGCTTTTTCGCCCGGTCGCATTTTCTGCGGCGAACCGGTTCCCACTTCGCCGGAAAATGCTCTAAGGTCGCAGCCATCCCGGTCACCAAGGTTGGACAATCCATGCGGTTCGAAGGCACCAGCGCTTACGTCGCCACCAACGATCTCAAGGTCGCCGTCAATGCGGCGATCGCGCTCGAGCGTCCGCTGCTCGTGAAAGGCGAGCCTGGCACCGGCAAGACCGTGCTTGCGATCGAGATCGCAAAGAGCATCGGCGCGCCGATGCTTGAATGGCACATCAAGTCGACCACCAAGGCGCTGCAAGGCCTCTACGAATACGATGCCGTCTCGCGCCTGCGCGACAGCCAACTCGGCGATGAGCGGGTCAAAGACATCCGCAATTACATCAAGCGCGGCAAATTGTGGGACGCCTTCGTGTCCGACGAGCGGCCGGTGCTGCTGATCGACGAGATCGACAAGGCCGATATCGAGTTCCCCAACGACCTGCTGCAGGAACTCGACCGCATGGAGTTCTACGTCTACGAAACCGGCGAAACCGTGCATGCGCGCCGCCGCCCGATCGTGGTCATCACCTCGAACAATGAGAAGGAACTGCCGGACGCGTTCCTGCGCCGCTGCTTCTTCCACTATATCCGCTTCCCCGACCAGGACACCATGCGGGCGATCATCGAGGTGCATTTCCCCGGCATCAAGCAGCGCTTGGTCGGCGAGGCAATGCGGTTGTTCTATGAGATCCGCGAGGTTCCGGGCCTGAAGAAGAAACCCTCGACCTCCGAACTGCTCGACTGGCTCAAGCTTTTGATGGTCGAGGATGTCAGTCCGGACATGCTGCGCGAGCGCGACCCGAAGAAACTGATCCCGCCGCTGCACGGCGCTCTGTTGAAGAACGAGCAGGACGTTCACCTGTTCGAGCGCCTCGCCTTCATGGCCCGGCGCGACAAGCGGTGAGGCGAGGAGAGCGTGCTTCTGAAAAGCTGCAGGTTTTTCAGATGAGGTCATACGAGAGAGCTAAGGACAAGAAAGAGAGCGGTTGATCCCCTGAAGCCATCGCGCTCTAACCGGATTGCGATGATGCGCAAGTTTGCAAACGGGTTGTCCTGCGTCCTTCTGTTCGCGGCAGCATGCATCGCGATGGGTGCCGCGGCGAGCGTCTACCTGCTCGATGCGCCTTTGCCCGAAGGTATCGTTCTCTGGATCCTGGGGCTGATTGCATTGGCTCTCGGTATTACCCTGGCTTTGCGTATTGAGCGCCTTGCCAATTACGATGAATCAACGAAGACGATCAATGAAGCCGTGAAGAAGATCGATCGATTGACCGACACGTCCGATCGATTGACCGAAAAATCGTTGAATATCGAAAGCAGCGTTGGTTCCATTCTTGGGACGCTTGCCGAGCAGCGCGCAGCAACATTCAGCCTTGAGCAAAAAGAGGTATTTCAATCGACCGAGCCTGTCGTCGCTAATGCCAAGCATTCGATCAACGCACTTGCGTCGTCCTATCTTGCTCCGGCGCCCGATTGGTGGATCGAGAGGATTGCGATACGATTGAAGCATCTGCAGGATGCCAACCAAGCGATCCGCCATAACATCAAGACGCTGATCGATTTCAACGATATCCCGATCGATTTCGTTTCCCAACATGAGGAAAGGATGAAGATCTACGATCGGCATGGGGTCGCAGAGTCCGTATCTTGGGAGTTTTTGGACTGCAAGAATGAAAGCGGCTTTGACGTGCTCATTGTTGATGAACGATTTGTCTCCATCCGGTTTCCGCTTCTCCCGAAGAGTGCAAAGAAAGGCGCATCGCAGTCCGGCATCAATTTCAATGAGAATACCGAATTAGGCGCGGCATTCGCCCATTGGTATAGCAACCTGCCGCATGGAATATCCTTTGCCGAATTGAAGAAATTGGTCATGGAAAGGGACGCAGGGCAAATTGGACAAAAACAGCCCAGCAAAGGGCTGGTGCGTGAAATATTGAAGGATTTTGGACTGAAGTGACCCGGTTCCTCGAGGCGAGGCAGGCGCCGTAACGCTCTGCTGATATCGCCTGACACTTCATCCTGAGGAGCGGCCAAGGTTGCGTGTCAAATGATGCATAGTTCGTACGACAGTTTCGCTGTGCGGCTCAACATGAGAGGACGCGGCCGGACTTCATCTTAGGGGCACTTGCCGCACCAAGCGGCGCGACATTCCACATTTCTGTTGATTTATACGCATCTGTGGACTATTGGACATGAATGCGAAGGAGCTGAGGAAATTCCTTGCGGCGAAGGGATGTACGTTCGAAACCCACAAAGGCGGTTCTGGGCATGTCACAGTTCGGCGCGGGAACAGGAAGACACAACTGCCTATACATGGTGGGCGCAAAGAACTCAGCAAAAGCCTTGTGCATAAGATATTGAAGGACCTTGGACTGAAATGACCCTTTCCTTCAAAGTAACACTGACGCCGGACGACGGAACGCTGTTGGTCACATGCCCCGCTTTGCCGGAAGTCACCAGCTTCGGCACGAGCGAGGACGAGGCGTTGAGCCATGCCCTCGACGCTATCGAGGAGGCGCTTGCTGCGCGCATCGCAGACGAAGAGGCGATCCCGGCTGGATCGCGCGGGTCGCCGGCCGTGCGCCTGCCGGCGCTCACATCGCTCAAAGTCGAACTGTACCGGGCGCTGCGGTCGGCGGGGCTGACGCGCGCCGAATTGCAACGCCGGCTAGGTTGGAACCGGGAGTCAGTCGACCGGCTCTTCCGACTCGATCACAAATCCCGACTTGAACAGATCGAAGCCGCCTTCCACGCGCTCGGACGCGAGATCGACCTGCGCATCCGAGCAGCATAGGTCAGCAACCGCGGACCGCAGGATGGTCGAGCAACACAAGACCGATAACAGGCGCCGAGATCATCTTCCTGACCATCGTCGATTTCGTTGCCCTCAAACCATCCGACAAACCAGGCTCATTCGAGCGAAATTTCTGCCATCATCGCTGCCGTTCCGGTAGAATGGCTGGACCATTTCTCGCAATCGACAAAGCACGATAGAGCACCCATGAACATCTTCATCCTCACCGGCGCCGGCATCTCGGCGGAAAGCGGGCTCGGCACATTCCGCGACAAGGACGGCGCCTGGTCGAAATTCGATCCGATGAAGCTCGCGACACCGCAGGGTTTCCGGCGCGCGCCTGACGACGTGCACCACTTCTACAACATGCGCCGCCGCGATCTGCTCACCGCCGAGCCGAATGCCGCGCATCAGGCGCTGGGGCGGCTCGAGGCGGGGCTTGCCGAACGCGGGGGCGAGCTGTTTCTTTGCACGCAGAACATCGACAATCTGCATGAGCGCGGCGGCGTGCGCCGTGTCGTGCACATGCATGGCGAGCTCCTCAAGGCGCGCTGCACCCATTGTGGCCTGGTCGCCGAGTGGCACGAGGATTTGGCCGTGGAGCTTCCCTGCCCGGATTGCAAGCGCACGGGCGGTATGCGCCCCCATGTCGTCTGGTTCGAAGAAATGCCGTTGCACATGGACGAGATTTTTGACGCGCTGGTCGGAGCCGAACTGTTCGTGTCGATCGGCACATCCGGCGCGGTCTATCCCGCCGCCGGTTTCGTGCAGAGCGCCAAGCACGCCGGTATCCGCACCTGCGAGATCAATCTCGACCCGTCCGAGAATGCCTTTGTCTTCGACGAGCGCCGCTACGGTCCGGCGACCGAACTCGTGCCGCTCTGGGTCGACGAAGTTCTCGCCGGCGGCTTTCCGGCCAGAGCATGATCCCGAAAAGTTGGCAGACTTTTCGGACAAGATCATGCGACCAAACAAAGAGAGCATGATCCCGAAAAGTTGGCAGACTTTTCGG
>JANQIP010000169.1 GCA_028282095.1 Xanthobacteraceae bacterium
ACGCCGTAATAGACGAGATACATCGTGCCGGCGACGGCGGCGAGGGCGGCGCCGATGATGAAGGTGATGGAGATGGTGCGGTCGACATTGACCCCGAGCAGCGCCGCCATCTTCTGGTCCTGCTCGCAGGCGCGCTGGGCGCGGCCGAGCGCGGTCCGGCTCACCACATACCAGAACACGGCAAGCAGCGCGGCGGTCACGACCCAAACCAGGAGCTGCTTGTAGGACAGAGTGACGTCGTAGCCGTCCACCGACATCAGCACGAACTCGCCGGAGATCAGCGGCGGAATCGACTTGTTGCGCGGGCCCTGCGCCACCTGGACGAAGTTCATGAGGAAGATCGACATGCCGATCGCCGAGATCAGCGGGGCGAGGCGGAACGATCCACGCAGCGGTCGGTAGGCAAACCGCTCGATCGCCCAGCTCACGAGCGAGGTCAGCACCATCGCCACGATGAGAACGATGATGAGCGCCAGCGCGATCGCGCCGATGCCGAGCCAGAGCGTGAGCACCAGGAAGGTGATCAGCGCGATGAAGGCCGACACCATGAACACGTCGCCATGGGAGAAGTTCACCATGCCGATGATGCCGAACACCATGGTATAGCCGATCGCGATCAGGCCGTAGATCGAGCCTAGCGTGAGACCGTTGATGAGCTGCTGAAGAAAGACTTCCATCCGTCCGCCACGACTATTGAGCCTGTTACGCTCGGGTTGGTTCAAATCCGGCGCGCTCCCGCGGCTGCGGGAACGCGATCGTCTTGCGTAATCCCTGGAGCGCGAGTCGATCGCGCTCCATTTCTCTTTGTTTGTCGCATGATCTTGTCCGAAAAGTCTGCCAACTTTTCGGGATCATGCTTGAGAGCGCGATGGTCTCGGGTTGAGTCAATCGCGCTCTCTCTTTGTTTTGTCGCATGATCTTGTCCGAAAAGTCTGCCAACTTTTCGGGATCATGCTTGAGAGCGCGATGGTCTCGGATGGAGTCAATCGCGCTCTCTCCCTTTGTTTTGTCGCATGATCTTTTCCGAAAAGTCTGCCAACTTTTCGGGATCATGCTCTGAAGCTCATTCCGTCTTCTCAGAATCGGAATTCGCTCCAGCTGTTTTTCTTGTGTACGTTTTTTCTGTGCCGAACCGGCGCGTGCTGCTGGGACATCCACCGAAGTCCCCGCGAGCCGCAGGCGCCAGCGGACCGCCCGACCGGCCCACTGCACCGCACAACACTCCGATTCAAACTCCCCCGCTCCCGGCAACCCGGCGATACTGATCGGCTCCAGTCCGGCACCAGCACCAGCACCCATTGCACCCGGCAAGACAAGGTTAGCAGGGCCGTCCGCCTCCGGCAACGCGCAACGGTGGCGCAGGGCCCGAAAGCTACTCACGCGGTCAGGAAACCGAGCACCTCGGCATTGAAGGCGTCGGGCCGCTCGACACAGGAAATATGCGCCGCGTCAAGAATGGTGAGCTGGGCGCCGGCGATGCGGCTGCGGATGAACTCGGCCGCCTCGATGGTTGTCGAATTGTCGTGGCGGCCGGCGATCACCAGTGTTGGTGCCGCGATCTTCGCCAGAATCTCGCGGTGGTCCATGTCGCGGACGGCGGCGGCGCAGGCGATATAGCCGTCGACCGGGGTCGACACCAGCATGTGGCGGAAATGCTCGATCGTTTTCGGCTCGCCCGCGTGGAAATCCTTGGTGAACCACATCCCGAGCACCGTGTCGGCAATCGTCCCGACGCCGCCTTCGCTCACCGTCTTGATACGCTCATGCCACGGGTCCTTGAGGGGGTAGTAGCAAGAGGTGTTTGAGAGCACGAGCCGGTCGATACGCTCGGGCGCGTTCGCCGCCAGCCACTGGCCCACCATGCCACCGATGGACAGGCCGCAAAAATTCACCCGGTCGAGGCCGAGCCGGTCCATGATCGCGAGGTCATCGCGCGCGAGCCGCTCCATGTCGTAGGGGCCAGGCGCGACGCCCGAGCGCCCGTGCCCGCGGCGATCATAGCTCACCACCCGGAAGTGCCGCGCAAACGGCGCGATCTGGTGCTTCCACATGGACAGATCGACCCCGAGCGAGTTCGAAAACATGAGCACGGGCGCCGTCTCGGGTCCCACGACTTCGACGTGAAGCGGGCAACCGTCGTCGGATTGGATGACCGGCATTTGCGAATCCTCAATGGATGGGATGCGTGGGGAGGGGCCATCGGCCTCGCCTGAACCGGGCGTGACGGCTTCCGTGCTCACCGCCGCGGCAAAGTTCTTGAAAAACTCGTCGGCGAGTTTTTTCGAAGAGCCCAGAACGAGCCGTTGGCCGAGCTGGGCGATCTTGCCGCCGATCTGGGCCTCCACATGATAGGAAAGTAGCGTTCCGGCCTCGTTGTCGACGAGAGAGACCGCCGCGGTGCCGCGCGCGAAGCCCGCGATCCCGCCTTCGCCGTCGCCCGAGATGCGGTAGCTATTGGGCGGGTCGAGGTCGCTCAGGCGCACTTTGCCTTTCCAGCGCGCCTTAACCGGACCGATCTTGGTCACGGCGACGGCCTGGAATTCGGTGTCGGAGAGCTTTTCCAGGTGTTCGCAGCCGGGAATGCAGCTGCGCAGCATATCGGGATCGTTGAGCTTCGCCCACACCGTCTCGCGCGCCGCCGGCAGCTCCACCTCTCCCGTCAATGCGATTGCCATCGAACCGGTTTCCTTAGCGCTGGTTCGCTTGCGCGGAGACGAGCGAACCACTTGCCCTTAAGATTCACAACTTCACCGGACAATGGCAGATTGGTCCAGCGACAAATTTGCCGCCGCGTTGGACATTTGACCTCACTCGCCTTCCCAGGGCCGAAGTCGCGCGCCGTGGCGGACATAGTGGATGATCACTTCGTCCTCGCCGACTTCATAAACGAGTAGATAGTTGCCGACGGGAAATCGCCGGAACCTCGATTTGCGTGTCGCCTCGCCCATATATGGCGTCCGAGCGATGCGTGCGGCAGCCTCCTCAATACGGGCCGCAAGCCGCGCCGCAGCGTGTCGGTTGTCTTGCGCTATGTATGAGAGTATCTCGTCAAGATCGGCGAGCGCGCCACGTTCAAACCGAAGTTTCATGCGTTGCGATAACGTCTGAACAACGCCTCGACCGCCTCATTGCTCGCGAGGTCTCGCCGCGCGGCACGCTCTTCAATGATCTTCCATTCCTCATCCGTGAGATCGTCGGCCGCAGCCGATTGCTCAAGCTCCTGAACAAAGCGTACGACCTTGTCCTGATCCTCCTGAGGCCAGGTCAACACGCGTTCAAGGATTTCTTTCACCTGTTCCTTGGTCATGGCCGTAATATACCAAGGCTACCCAGTTGGACCAACGCCAAGAACCGAAGTTAAGTTCAAGCTCCGGCGGTTCCGCCAATCAAGCTATATCATAGGCTCAGACCGCCTTTTGGGGAACGGGGCAGTTTCGGCTCGCTCGCTTGATCGAGCCGGGGACGGCGTCAGCGGGCGTAGGGAATCGGCGGGCCTGCTACGGCCGGTGCTGCTATGGCCGACGGTGCGATCGCAGGTCGCGCGAGCGGCAAGGGCACGGGCCGGTGCACCAGCCGGCGACCTTTCTTTCGCGGGGTGCGGATCGCGCAGAACGCCCGGACCGCATTGGTGACGGCGGCGCTGATCGCCGACTGGCGCTCGGGCGTTGCCATCAGCAGCTCCTCGTCGCGATTGATGATCGAGCCGGCTTCGAGCAGGACCGCGGGCACACGCGTGTGTTTGAGCACGATGAGCTTATCGTAGAGGTAGACGCCGGCTTCGCGGTCGACAAGCCGGCGGCGCCGATGACCCATGAAGCGCTCGGTGTAATGCGGCGCATATTGCAGTCCGTGCGCCCTCAATTCCCGGCCCAGCAGCCGGGCGAACATAAGGCTCGCCCGCCTTGCACCATTGTACCGGGAGATGAACAGCGAATGGCCGCGAAACCGGTCGCTGTAACTTCGCTCCACGCCCTGATAGGTCCAGCGCTTCAGGAACCAGTCCGGCACCGAATCGTGATGGATGGAAAGGAAAAGATCGGCCGAAAGGCGGTGCGCGCGGATCACCCGCTTGAACAGTCCGCGCGGCGGCGGCTCGACGGTGACCATGAACACGGTGCGCGTGAAGCCGGCGGCGACGAGGTCGCGCTCAATGACCCGGGCGAGGCGCAGGTTGAATGCATACTCGTAAACACCGCGCGCACTTTTGGCGCCGGGCACGTCGGCGGTATGGCCGACATCGAGCACCACGCGGAACGCTTTTGTATCGCACATCGCGCCGCGCGAGTGCGCGCCCGATCGCGCAGACGACGCGCTGGCGGTCTCGCCTTTGGCGGCGGTCACACCGCCAAATGGTACGAGTCCCGACAAGATGACGGTCGAGACCGCCGCCCGACGAAGCCAACGGGTCATGCGCCCTCCGGTTCTGTTTCTGCGCATCGGTCAGTTTCGCCCACGTCGGCAAAGGCCAAGCACTCGAATGCGGCCGTTTTGGGCAAGATCATTTGTCGGAAGATGTTCTTAAGCCGAAGGAAATGTGTCAGCCGAAAGGCCCTGCCTGTCGGGACGAAAGAGAATCTGTCGATCGTTTGAGAAAGAAGAGCTCGGGTGGCGCAGGTGCTCTGTCGCGCTCCAGGAGCGGCTTGTCCTCTTGCCGAGCTATCTGCCCGCTTCGGGCGTATCTCGCCCGAACCAAAGATAGGCTGCCACGCCGAGGCCGAGCACGGCAATCGGCAGGACGAAGAAGGTGTAGATCTGCAGCACCGTCATGGCCGGCTCCGGCAATTGGCGTTTGCGGGACCAGGCTGGTATTACGACAGGTGCGTTTAGGCAGATATCGCGATCCTGAAAGATCGACCGTGTTTCTCGGCGAGGGGCGGGCCAAAAAACTCGCCCCTTTGCCTTGCGCGCCACCCCCGCTATATCATCGCCCACGACAAGAAGTTCGTGCCCGGCTCCGTCCGGGCTTTTGGCGTTGCGCCGGTGGCGCCGAGACGAACGCGGAATCGGCAGACAAGAAGGAGCAGCGATGACGGGATCGACACGGTCGAGCGCGGGCCTGGATGAGCGGCGGCGCCGGCTGCTCTTTCGCGCCTGGCGGCGCGGCACGCGCGAGCTCGACCTGATCATGGGGCGCTTTGCCGACGCGGCAATCGCGACCATGTCGGAGGCCGAGGTCGAGGAGTTCGAGCAGCTCTGTGCGGTGCCGGACCTCGAACTCTATGCCTGGGTGGTCGGGAATGGCCCGGTGCCAGAAAAGCACGACACCGACCTGTTCCGGCGCCTATGCGCCTTCAACCATGCAGCCGCGGTGGGCTTGGATGGCGGTTCGGCACGCTGAAACGGCGCGTTCCCCGGCGGAACTACTCGTTCCCGGTCGTCCGCTGACGCTCGCAGGCGTTGCCGACGGCGCCGAGGGGCTGGTCCTTTCCGATCTTGCCCGTGCGGTTGCGGCAAGGCCGAATGCGCCCGCCATCAGCCTTGCCGTCATCTGCCGCGACGGGCAGCGCCTCGCTACGCTCGCCCGCGCGATCGCCTTCTTCGCGCCCGACATTGCCGTGCTCGAGTTCCCCGCCTGGGACTGCCAGCCCTATGACCGGGTATCGCCGCATGCCGGCGTGGTCGCCGACCGCATGACCGCGCTGTCGCGGCTTGCCCGCATGCAGGGCCACGAAGCGCCGGCGGTGCTGCTCACGACCGTGAACGCCGCCGTCCAACGCGTGCCGGCGCGCGGCCTCGTCGCCGGCCAGGCGCTATCCGCGCGTCCCGGCAACCGCATCGCCATGGACGGGATCGTGCGCTGGCTCGAGCTCAACGGCTATTTGCGCGCCGCGACCGTGCGCGAGGCCGGCGAATATGCGGTGCGCGGTGGCATTCTCGACCTCTATCCGCCCGGCATTCATGATCCGGTGCGGCTCGACTTTTTCGGCGATACGCTTGAATCGATCCGCGGCTTCGATCCCGAGTCGCAGCGCTCGACCGACCAGCTCTGGGCGATTGACCTCGTGCCCGTTGCCGAATTCCAGCTCACGAGCGAGACCATCTCCCGTTTCCGCCAGGGCTATGTCGCCGAGTTCGGCGCGGCAGGCAGCGATGATCTCCTCTATCAGGCGGTCAGTGAAGGCCGGCGCCATCCCGGCATGGAGCACTGGCTGCCGCTGTTCCACAACCATCTCGACACGCTGTTCGATTATCTGCCCGGCGCGCCGGTTGCCGTCGAGCCGCTTGCCGAGGAAGCCGCCCATGAGCGCTTCGCGCAGATCGCCGACTATTACGAGGCGCGCCGGCAGGCGCTCGCGATGGAAAGCGCGGGGCCGCCCTACAAGCCGTTGCCGCCCGCGAGACTCTATCTCGCGGAGGACGAATGGCGCGAGCAGCTCAGCGCCGCCGCGCTCGTACGCGTGACCCCGTTCGCAAGCCCCGACCTTGCCGGTACGGTGATCGATGCGGCAACCCGTGCCGGGCGTAGTTTCGCCGCCGAACGCGCACAGGCCGACACCAATGTGTTCGAAGCGGTGCGCTCGCATGTCGAGGCGCTGCAATCATCCGGCAAGCGCGTCGTCTTCGCGCTGTGGAGCGAGGGCGCCCGCGAGCGCATGAGCCATGTTCTCCGCGACCACGCGCTCTTGAACTTGCACAATGTCGCGGACTGGTCGGAGGCGCTGGCGCGCCCGCGGCCGGAGATCGCGCTCGCCGTGCTCGGACTCGAGTCGGGATTCGAGACCACGGACGTCGCCGTCATCGGCGAGCAGGACATTCTGGGCGACCGCCTGGTGCGTCCGCGCCGGCGCAGCAAGCGGGCGGACAATTTCCTCACCGAGCTGTCGAGCCTCTCGGTCGGCGATCTCGTGGTTCATGTCGATCACGGCATCGGCCGCTTTGTCGGGCTCAAGACGATCGAGGCCGCCGGGGCGCCGCACGACTGTCTCGAACTCCATTACGCCGGCAACGACAAGCTGTTCCTGCCGGTCGAGAATATCGAGCTGTTGTCGCGTTATGGCTCGCACGAGACCGCGGCCGAGCTGGATCGGCTCGGCGGCGTCGGCTGGCAGACGCGCAAGGCGCGCATGAAGCGCCGCATCCAGGAAATCGCCGGCGAGCTGATCCGCGTCGCTGCCGAGCGCGCGCTGCGCGAGGCGCCGCGGTTCGCGGTGGGGCAGGGGGCCTATGACGAGTTCTGCGCCGGCTTTCCCTATGACGAGACCGACGACCAGCGCGGCGCAATCGATGCAACGCTTGATGATCTCGCCGGCGGCCGGCCGATGGACCGGCTGATCTGCGGCGATGTCGGGTTCGGCAAAACCGAGGTCGCGTTGCGCGCCGCGCTCGCCGTGGTGATGAGCGGCAAGCAGGTTGCGGTCGTCGTGCCGACCACGCTGCTGGCGCGCCAGCACGCCAAGACCTTCACCGAGCGCTTTCGCGGCTTTCCGGTCAATATCGCCCAGGCCTCGCGTCTCGTCACCGCGCCGCAGCTTGCCAAGACGAAGAAAGGCCTTGCCGACGGCACGGTCGACATCGTCATCGGCACCCATGCTCTGCTCGGCAAGTCGATCAAATTCCGCGATCTCGGCCTCGTCATCGTCGACGAGGAGCAGCATTTCGGCGTCGCCCATAAGGAGCGGCTGAAGGCGCTGCGCTCCGAAGTGCATGTGCTCACGCTCACTGCAACGCCGATCCCGCGTACGCTTCAGCTTGCGCTCACCGGCGTGCGCGAACTCTCCATCATCGCAACGCCGCCGGTCGACCGGCTCGCAGTGCGCACTTTCGTTTCGCCATTCGATCCGCTGATCGTGCGTGAGGCGCTGCTGCGCGAGCGCTATCGCGGCGGCCAGGCTTTCTTCGTCTGTCCGCGCATCGAGGATCTCGCCGAGGCCAAGGACTTCCTCGACACCAATGTGCCGGAGGCGCGCGTTGCGGTCGCGCATGGCCAGATGCCGCCGACTGTGCTCGACGATGTGATGTCGGCCTTCTATGACGGCAAATACGACGTGCTGCTTTCGACCACCATCATCGAGTCCGGCCTCGATATTCCGACCGCGAACACGCTGATCGTGCATCGCGCCGATATGTTCGGGCTCGCCCAGCTCTATCAGTTGCGCGGACGGGTTGGGCGTTCGAAGACGCGGGCCTATGCGCTGTTCACCGTGCCGACGGGCAAGAAGATCACGCCGCAGGCCGAGCGCCGGCTGAAGGCGTTGCAATCGCTCGACACGCTCGGCGCCGGCTTCCAGCTCGCCTCGCACGACCTCGACATTCGCGGTGCCGGCAATCTGCTCGGCGAGGAGCAGTCCGGCCACATCAAGGAGGTCGGGTTCGAGCTCTATCAGGAGATGCTGGAGGAGGCGGTGGCGAGCATCAAGGCGGGCACGGCCGAACCCATGCTGGGCGACCGCTGGTCGCCGCAGATCACGCTCGGCATGGCGGTGCTGATCCCGGAGGGCTATGTCGCCGATCTCTCGGTCCGGCTTGCGCTCTATCGTCGCCTCGCCGATCTCGAGGACGAGCGCGAGATCGACGGTTTTGCCGCCGAGCTGGTCGACCGGTTCGGCCCGCTGCCGGAAGAGGCGCAGCATCTGCTCGATACGATGGTGCTGAAGGGGCTGTGCCGACGCGCCAATGTCGCCAAGATCGAGGCGGGGCCGAAAGGTGCCGTGCTCTCGTTCCGCGACGATGTCTTCGCCAATCCGGAGGGGCTGCTCGCTTTCATCGCCAAGCAAGCGCCTGCGGCGCGCGTGCGCCCCGACATGAAGGTTGTCTTGT
The DNA here is from genome assembly GCA_028282095.1 of Xanthobacteraceae bacterium. Lineage (GTDB taxonomy): Bacteria > Pseudomonadota > Alphaproteobacteria > Rhizobiales > Xanthobacteraceae > Rhodoplanes. The sequence goes on from JANQIP010000169.1 coordinate 8,758, forward strand.
TCGAAAACTGGGAGCGGCCCGAGCAGCGCCTCAAGGGCGCGACCGCCATCCTGCGCCGGCTCGTCGCCATCGCCGGACGAGCGAAGGCCGCGTGAGCGCTGGATCACTTGACGGTAAGCTGATGTGGACGGTATGCAACACCTACCCGCATTTTGATCGCCGTCGTGATCTGTCGGTATGCAGGCGAGCACCCCCGCGCCGGCAACGACCGCGCCGGCGTCCGTACCGCATAAGGCGAAGACCACGACGGCCCCCTCGCTCGGGCGCGATGCGCCGTCGCAAGCCGCCGTTCGATCGTGGAAGCGTCGCGTCCTTGTCCGCCTCGAACGCAGGAAGCGATATCCGAAGGCAGCGCGACAGCGCGGCGAGCAGGGCGTTGCCCGTCTTTCCTTTTCCATCGACCGCAAGGGCCGGCTGCTCTCAAGACGTATAGAACGCAGTTCGGGGTCACGTACGCTGGACAGAGAGGCGCTTGCTCTTGCCCGGCGCGCCAGTCCGTTTCCGCCGCCGCCGCGCGGCCTGGGAGGAAAGACAATCAAGCTCGTCATACCGATCAGATTCAATGTGCGATAGCAGCCACCGCAGGCGTCCGGGTCAGCGGACCAAGCCGAGGAAGAAGGCCGCGCTGCCCTCGCGGCGTGCCCTCATCGGCACGGCGATGATCGCCGTGGCCGCGCTCGTGGGGCATGCCGTGAATGCCGAGACGGCGGACCGGCCGAACAAGCCGCGCCGGATCGTGTCGCTCAATCTCTGCACCGACGACCTGGTGCTGCGATTGGCCGATCGCGCGAATGTCGCATCGGTGAGTTGGTTATCGCGTGACCGCGGTATTTCAAACGTTGCCGATCTTGCGATGCAAGTGCCGATCAATAACGGATTTGCCGAGCAGGTCATCCCGCTCGATCCGGACCTCGTTTTCGCCGGCCGTTATACCGCACGCCCGGCGGTGGCGCTGCTCAAGCGTGCGGGTTTCAAGGTCCTTGAGATCGACATTGCGCGCAGCCTTGATGAGGTTCGCGACCAGATCCGCATGGTCGCGGGCGCGGTCGGCGAGCCGGAACGCGGCGAGCGCCTCATCGCTGAAATGGATGCGCGGCTCGACGAGCTTGCGCGCAAGGTGCCGCGGCGGCGGCTGCGGGTGCTGGTGCTCAACCCGAACGGCTTTACCTCCGGCGCCGGTTCGCTGGTCGATTCGATCATCGTGGCCGCCGGACTGAAGAACGCGGCGGCCGACCTCGGGTACACCGGCTTCGGTCAAATGCCTCTGGAAAAAGTGGCCACGAGCGATGTGGATGTCCTCATCCTGAATGGCCGCCACGACGGTCTGCCGTCCTTGGCGACCGAACTGTTGCATCATCCTGTTCTTGCGCGGCTGCCGCCCCGAACCGCGTTGTTTGCTCTCCCACCGCGATTTTGGAGCTGTGGCGGGCCGGCCATGGTGGAAGCGATCGAAAGGCTCTCGCACATTGCGGCCGGGCTGCGTGCGACGGAGCCGTCCGAATGAGGAGCGAGGCCGCCGCCGAGCAACACGCCCGGTCCTATCCCACGCTGGTTATCGGCCTTGCCGCGCTGGTCTTGGCGCTGTTCTGCATCTCGCTTGCCATTGGCTATGCGCCGCTCGACCTGAAGCAGGCTATCGGCGACGCCGTTGCCGGGCGGCCGACGCTTGCCGCGCTCGTGCTGACGGAATTGCGGCTGCCGCGGGCATTGATCGGCGCGCTTGTCGGGTTCAGCCTCGGCATAACGGGTGCGGCGATGCAGGGATTGATGCGCAATCCGCTGGCCGAGCCCGGCATTATCGGCATATCGGGCGCTGCCGCGTTGGGCGCGGTGACGACCTTCTATTTCGGGATTGCCGGCACCGTGTCGCTGGCCCTGCCGCTCGGCGGCATCGCGGGTGCGGCGGCGGCGACGTTCTTGTTGTTCGTCCTCGCCGGAGGCGGCGTCGGGACCATGACGCTCATCCTGGCGGGCGTTGCCATCAACAGCTTCGCCGGCGCGCTCACCTCGCTGGCGCTGAATCTATCGCCCAATCCCTATGCCGTGAGCGAGATCGTATTCTGGCTCATGGGGTCCTTCGCCGATCGCGGCATGCCTTATGTTCTCCTGGTCACGCCAATGATGGCGATCGGCTGGGCCTTGTTGCTCGCCGCCGGCCCGGCGCTCGACGGGCTGACGCTGGGTGAGGATACGGCAAAGAGCCTTGGGTTCGACGTCGGGCGCCTGCGACTGCAGCTTGTCGGCGGCGCGGCCTTGTCGGTCGGCAGCGCGGTGGCGGTGACCGGCGCGATCGGTTTCGTCGGACTGGTGGTGCCGCATCTGCTCCGGCCGCTGGTCGAATCCCGGCCGGGCCCGCTGCTGCTGGTGAGCGGCCTTGGCGGTGCCGCCTTGACGCTCGCGGCCGATATCATGGTGCGGCTCATTCCAGTCACGCCGGAGCTTAAGATCGGCGTCGTCACGGCGATCATCGGCGCGCCGTTTCTCTTCAGCCTGATCTATCGATTGCGCGCGGAGGCCTAGAGCATGATCCCGAAAAGTTGCAGACTTTTCGGACAAGATCATGCGACAGAACAAAGAGAAAGGGAGCGTAACCGATTCAACTCAAACGGATCAGCCTCTAGTGGAGATCGAGGCAAGCGATATCGCCGTCGGCTTCAACGGAATGCCGGTCCTGCGCCGTGTCGATCTTGCCGTGCGCAGCGGCGAGATGGTCGGCCTGATCGGGCCGAACGGGTCGGGCAAGACGACGCTGCTGCGCGTGCTCGCAAACTTGCGTCCGGCGCAAGCCGGTGTGGTGCGCTATGGCGGCTTGTCTGCCGATGAGATCGGCGCGCGCGAACTCGCGCGACGCATCGCCTATCTCGCGCAAGGCGGCGCCGTGCATTGGGAAATGCGGGTCGAGACCTTGGTCGCGCTCGGACGCCTGCCGCATCGCCGGCCGTTCCAGGGACCGAGCGCCGCCGATCGCGACGCGATCGAGAAGGCGCTGTGGATGGCCGATGTCGCGCAGCTTCGCCGCCGGACGATGGCGCAAGTTTCCGGCGGCGAGCGCATGCGGATCCTGCTTGCCCGTGCGCTCGCCGTCGAGGCCGAAACCCTGCTGGCGGACGAACCGACCGCCGCGCTCGACCCGCTGCACCAGCTTCAGGCGATGGACTTGCTGCGCGAGATCACGCGGCAAGGGCGCGGCGTCATCGTCGTGCTCCATGATCTTGCGCTTGCCGCGCGCTTCTGCGATCGGCTTGTGTTGTTGGCGCATGGCGGCGTGCTCGCGCAAGGCCGGCCCGAAGAAGTGCTGACCGACGTGCGGCTGGCGCAGGCTTATGGGGTCGAAGTCCTGCGCGGCGAACGCGACGGCGTGTCGTTCCTGCTGCCGTGGAAGAAGGCAAAGCCGTGCGAGGGAGACGCCGATGACGACCTTAACACAAGCACAAACGAGGGCGCGCACGGTCCTCGCCGACCGGATCGCTGACGCCGAGACCCGATGGAGTTTCGGCACTTTCGGCGCGATCGCGGAGTTCGTCCGCGATCCGGACGAACCGTTCGTTCTGTCGGACGCTGAAGCTTCGCTGTCCGTGACAACCGCACGCGGCGGCATCCTTGTCGACCCGATCGCGGCTGCGCGGCTGTTTGCGTCCGAGTCCGCGGTGGGCGAGACCTGGAGCCATCGTGTCGCGCTGTGCCTTCCTGCGGACCAATGCACGATGAGCCGGCGGCCGGTGCTGACCGAACTCGGACGTGACGCGGGGGCGCTGCGCGAATGCGACCGAGACGGCGTGCTGTTCGACCTCGGACTTGACTGTCTTCAGGTCGATGTCTGCGTGAGGTCTTCGGATCGCGATCTCATCGCGCAGTTGCGCGAGAATGCCGGACGTCCCGTGTTCGAGCCAGGCAATCCGGTGGTGGCCGCCATTTTGACCGCCAATCCGCATCGCGTTTTTGTCAGCCGAATCGGGCGGGCCGAGGTGTACCAGCCCATCCCGCTGGCCAACGGACGCAGTCCGGTAGGACCGCATACGCATGTGCTGCCGAAGCTGCTTGCCCACCGCCGCACGCATGCGGCGATCGAGCCCATTCCCGACGGCTGGGTTCCATGCGCGCATTTCTATCCGCCGCATCCCGTGAAAGATGGGATGGCACGGGCGCGGCCGTTCGATGCCGAGCATCATGCCGCCTTCCAGGATTTGCTCCAAGCCTTCGGCGATCCGCGGCTTGCCGCGCTCAAGCAGCGCGTGTTTGCCGCCGTCATGGCGGGACAAGAACCAAGCGCCTTACCCGCGATCCTCAATCGCTATGAGCGCGCGAGCGTTCGCGTCGCGCTCCGCCAACTGAGGATTTCCGGCCAAAACCCGCCTGCGATCGAGTCATGGATTGCCGTTCATGACGGCCCCGCGCAATCACTCAGCGACGACGACACGCAAGTCGAAGACCTGCGTTGATCTCTTCGAACTGGTTCACTTCCATGTCACGCCGTGACGGTTCAGCACGGCGCGGACGGCGTCCAAAAGTTCGCTTTCGGGAACTTGGCGCTGTGCTTCCGCCTGGCGCTGCAGATGGGCCTCGCGGCCTTTTTCCAGCTTGGCGAGTTCAGCGCCGACGATGAGGTCCTTGATCTGAACCACTCCGCTTTGCCTCTCGTCGCTGCCCTGGATGACGACGCAAGGCGCGTTTCGCCGGTCGGCATATTTCAGTTGGTTTGCAAAGTTTCGTGGATTGCCGAGATAGAGCTCGGCGCGGATTCTCGGGCCATCTGGTTTTTCCGGGTCGAGCGGCGCGTCGCGCAGTTGTTGGACCATGCGCTGGTAGTCGGCGATGCGGTCGCGATCGAATACGGTGACGACGACGGGGCCGGGCGCCGGCTTTTCTTCGGTCTTGCCGAGATGCTTCAAGGCGGCGAGCAAGCGCGAGACGCCGATCGAAAATCCGGTCGCGGGCACCTGTTCGCCGCGAAAGCGCGCGACGAGACCATCATAGCGCCCGCCGCCGCCGACCGAGCCGAACTGCACCGGCCTGCCGTCCTCGTCTTCGATCGGAAAGGTCAGCTCCACCTCGAACACCGGGCCGGTGTAGTACTCCAGGCCGCGGACGATGGAAGGATCGATAACGATGCGGCCGTCATTGTAATGGGAGGCGGCAGTTAACACGCCAATCTCGTAAAGGGTTTCGATTCCTTCTTGGGCCAGTTTTGAGTGCCCGAACATTCGTCGCATGTTGTCCATGAACGCAGAATGGGAATAGACAATCGGCTTTGACGCGCCCGGCAATTTGCGCCTCACCGAATCCCGCGAGAAGTCCGTATCCGGAAGTTCGGGCCAAACGGTAGGCTGAAGAAGCAGCGTGACGGCGTCTATTTCCCTTCCTTGCAAACCTGCGCCCTTGGTGAAGTCTCCGCTCTCGTCCTTGCGGCCTTCGCCGAGCAGGAGCCGAACGCCCTCGATACCCAGCCGATCATACTTGTCGATCGCGCGCAGCACCGTGAGCCGCTGTCCCGTGTTCTCAACGCCGCCGAGGCCGATGGACTCCAAGAGGCCGTCCAGCACCTTCCTGTTGTTCACCTTCACCACATAGCTGCCGCGGGGAATGCCGAGCGCTTCCATGGTGTCGGCGGCCATCATGCACATTTCGGCGTCGGCGGCGGGCGAGGCGCTGCCCACCGTGTCGGCGTCGAACTGCATAAACTGGCGGAAGCGCCCTGGTCCCGGCTTCTCGTTGCGAAACACCCAGCCATAGCGATAGGAGCGGAAGGGCAGCGCGAGCGACTGGAAATTCTCTGCGACATAACGCGCCAGCGGCGCGGTGAGATCGTAGCGTAGCGAGAGCCACTGCTCGTCATCGTCCTGAAACGAAAATACGCCTTCGTTCGGCCGGTCCTGGTCGGGCAGGAATTTTCCCAGGGCATCGGTGTATTCGAAGGCGGGCGTCTCGATCGGCTCGAAGCCGTAGCGTTCATAAACTTCGCGGATTTTCTCGATCATCCGCTGCGTTGCAGCCATCTCCGCCGGGCCACGATCGGACAGCCCGCGCGGCAGCCGCGCCTTCAGCTTTTTCTTTTTCTCACCGCTCATGTGAAATCTCTGTGTCAGTCTTCATTCCAGGCCTCTTGTCGTCATAACGCCTGAATCACGACGGAGTGAGTTTTATTGAAGCCTGGCGCATTGCACCACAACTGCTCGGGCGAGGATAGGCAACTTCCGCACGGGAAAACATGACGCATCGAACTTTTGCGGTGAAGGCGGTCCTCGCTGCAATGCTCTTACTGTGTGGTGGGGCCGTCGCGCAGCCTCTCAGCGGCGCGGGCGGCAGCGACCGCAAAGTGCAAGTCGAGCTTCTTTCGAATGTCGAGGCCGTCGTTCCGGGCCGGCCGTTCGAAGTGGGGCTGCGGCAGACGATCACACCGAACTGGCACACCTACTGGAAGAACCCGGGCGATTCCGGTGAGCCGACCCGGATCGCTTGGCGCCTGCCGGGCGGTTTCACGGTCTCCGACATCGCATGGCCGATCCCCGACGCGATGCCCCTCGGTCCGCTGACGAACTACGGATATTCGGATCAGGTTCTTCTGCCGGTGACCGTCACTCCGCCGGCCGATTTGAGTGCGGCGGACGTGACGCTGACCGCGAAAGCGACATGGCTCGTCTGCGAGAAGATCTGCATTCCCGAGGAAGCAACGCTCTCCTTGACGCTGCCGGTGGCCGCTGCCGGGCAAGAGGTCGAGCCGAGCCGGCACGCTGCGGCCTTCGATGCTGCACGCCGCGCGCAGCCTCAGCCGATTGGCTGGCCGGTTTCGGTGACGGCCGCCGAGGATCTGGTGCTGCGGGTAGCGAGCGCCGAGCTCGATCCGTCGCGGATCGCGAATGTCCACTTCTTTCCCGACACGTGGGGCGTTGTCGATCATGCGGCCGAGCAACGGGCGGTGTGGAACGATGAAGGCCTGGCGCTTCATCTCAAACGCGGCGAAGACGCCCAAGGGGACAAAGCACGTGATCTTTCCGGCGTGCTTGTCATCACGGAACGCATTGACGGCGAGGACGTCCGCAACGGCTTCTCGATCGCCACCAATCCCAAGAGCCCACCGACCGCGCCATCGACAGATGCTGTGGGCGAGCAAGGCGAGCAAGGTGAGCAGGGTTTCGGCTTGTGGCAGGCGATCCTGTTCGCTGTTCTCGGCGGTTTGATCTTGAATGCGATGCCTTGCGTTCTGCCGATCCTCTCGCTCAAGGTGATGGCGCTTGCACGCCACGGGGGCAGGGCGGCGGTTCCCAGCGGCCTCGCGTATCTTATGGGCGTGCTCGTCAGCTTCGCTGCGCTCGCGGCCGTGTTGATCGCGCTGAAGGCCGCCGGCGAAAGCCTCGGCTGGGGCTTCCAGTTCCAGTCGCCGGTCTTTGTGCTGGCGATGGCGGCTCTGTTCTTCGCGCTCGGCCTTTCGATGTCGGGTGTGTTTCATATCGGCGGCAGTGTCGTCGGATTAGGCGACCCGCTCACGCGCCAGCGCGGCCTTTCCGGTTCGTTCTTCACCGGCGTGCTCGCGACCGTCGCGGCAACACCCTGCACGGCGCCGTTCATGGGGGCGGCCATTGGCTACGCGCTGACCCGATCCGACCTCGAAATACTGCTTGTGCTGCTGGCTTTGGGCGGCGGTTTCGCGCTCCCGGTTTTGGTCCTGTCGGTAACGGATGCGGCGAGACGGCTGCTGCCGAAGCCGGGCGCCTGGATGGAGACGCTGAAACAGGTGCTCGCCTTCCCGCTCTACGCGACGGTCGTCTGGCTGGTGTGGGTCCTGTCGGTGCAGGCCGGAAGCGACGGGGTCCTCGCGGCCGGGATCGTGTTGATCGGCGTCGGTCTCGCCGCCTGGATCATCGGCCGGCAGACGACGACTCTGCTCGTGCGGTCTGCGCTTGCCGCTGTCGTCGGCATCGTCGTCCTCGCCTCTGTGGCCGGCCTTGTGCCTGGCATGAGCAGCAGCGAAGCCCGGTCCACGCGCGTCGACATGACGGATGCGGATATGTTCTCGGAAGCGGCGGTTGATCGTCTGCGACGGGAAGGGCGGCCCGTGTTCGTCAACCTCACCGCCGCCTGGTGCATCTCGTGCAAAGTCAACGAACGCGTCGCGCTTCAAACGGACGGCTTCAGGCAGGCGCTTGCCAAATATGACATCGCTTATCTCAAGGGCGACTGGACCAATCGCAACGAAGAGATTGGGCGCGTTCTGAAAGCGTTCGGCCGCGCGGGCGTGCCGCTCTATGTGCTTTTTCCCGCGGACGTGACCGCAGAACCTGTCGTGCTGCCGCAGATCTTAACCGAGGCGATCGTGGTCCGCCACTTCGCCGCGTTGAGCGAGACTGACCCCCGCTAGAGCATGATCCCGAAAAGTTGCAGACTTTTCGGAAAAGATCATGCGGCTAAACAAAGAGAAATAGAGCGCGATCGATTCAATCTGAATGGATCGCGCTCCAGACACAACAAGGAGACTGAGAGATGAGGCTCATCGGGACACTGAAAGCGTGCCAGGCGACGCTTGCGGCGGCTGTCATCGCGCTTGCAATGTCGTCCGCCACCGCCATTGCGTCGCCACAGGTCGGGACGGCCGCCCCGGATTTTGCCGGCAAGGACACCAAAGGCAACACGGTGAAGCTCAGCGACCTGCGCGGCAAGACCGTCATCCTCGAATGGACCAATCACGGCTGCCCTTATGTGCAGAAGCACTATCGCACCAAGAACATGCAGACGTTGCAGCAATCGACTGCGGCCGACGGCATCGTCTGGCTGACGGTGATCTCTTCGTCGCCGGGCACGCAGGGCTATGTTACGCCTGCCGAGGCCGACAAGCTGACCGCCACGCGTGGCGCCGCACCCTCATCGGTGCTCCTCGATCCCGAAGGCAAGATCGGCCGGCTCTACGGTGCGCAGGTGACGCCACATATGTACATCATCAAGCCGGACGGCACGCTTGCCTATAAGGGCGCGATCGATAACAAACCAACGGCGCAGGATGCGGACGTGAAGGGGGCGCTCAACTATGTCAAGAACGCGCTCGACCAGCTCTCAGCCGGCAAAGCTGTCGATCCTGCAGTCACGCGGGCCTATGGCTGTGCGGTGAAATACTCTTCGTAGCGCATGATCCCGAAAGGTTGGCAGACTTTTCGGACAAGATCATGCACTGGCTCACCGCCCCGCGGAGTGTTACCTCTCCCCACTCGCGGGGGAGGTTTTGGGGAGCGCCTGTCGACCTATGAATTCCGTTCATTCCCGCGAAAGCGGGAATCCAGTCGTGCCATAACGTGCTGGGTCCCCGCTTTCGCGGGGACGAACGGATCAAAAACCGCTCTCCCGGATCGCGCGCAGCCAAGCCTGCGCGGGCTGCGCACGCTTGCCTGCGGTGCTCGACTCCCTCCCCCGCTTGCGGGGGAGGGATGGGGAGGGGGCCATTTTGGCGGCAAGAGATCATAACTTTCGACCCCACTCTCCCGGATCGCTGAACGATCGCCGCTTTGCTCCCTCCGCCGCGCGGCGGGGAAGGGTTGGGGAGGGGGTACCTTACTCCGCGGCGACGGCGTGCGGCTTGCGCGGCAGGCCGAGCCGTTCCCAGACATCGACCAGCGCTTCGCCGAGCGCCGTGATCAGCGCGTCGTCGTGATAGGGCGAAGGCGTGATGCGCAGCCGCTCGGTCCCTTTGGGGACGGTCGGGTAGTTGATCGGCTGGATGTAGATGCAGTGCTCCTCCAGCAGCAGGTCGGAGGCGGCTTTGCAGCGCTCCGGATCGCCGACGAGAAGGGGCACGATATGGGTCTCGGTCGGCATGACCGGGAGCCCCGCCGCGGTGAGCATCGCCTTCACGCGCGCGGCGCGGTCCTGGTGCAGGTTGCGCTCCCATGCCGACGTCTTGAGATGGCGGATCGCGGCGGTTGCCGCCGCGCAGATCGGCGGCGGCAGCGCGGTGGTGAAGATAAATCCCGGCGCATAGGAGCGCACCGCGTCGACGAGGTCGACAGTGCCCGTAATGTAGCCGCCGAGACAGCCGAACGCCTTGGCAAGCGTTCCCTCGATCACGTCGACGCGGTCCATGGCGCCCTGCAGCTCGGCCTGTCCGCCGCCGCGCGCGCCATACATGCCGACCGCATGGACCTCGTCGAGATAGGTCATCGCGCCGTAGCGCTCGGCGAGATCGCATACGCGGTTGATCGGCGCGGTGTCGCCGTCCATGGAATAAAGGCTCTCAAAGACAATGAGCTTGCCCCGCTCCTTTCCAGCCTGCTTGAGGAGCCGTTCGAGATGCGCCAGATCGTTATGCTCGAACACCGCCTTCTCGACCCCGGAATTGCGCACGCCGGTGATCATCGAATTATGGTTCCAGGCGTCCGACAGGATCAGGCAGTCGGGAATGAGCTTGGCGATGGTGGCAATGCCGGCGTCGTTCGACACATAGCCCGAGGTGAAGACCAGCGCCGCCTCCTTGCCGTGCAGATCGGCAAGCTCGACTTCGAGTTCGACCAGCGGATGGTTGGTTCCGGCGATGTTGCGGGTGCCGCCGGCGCCGGCGCCGACGCGGGTCGCGGTCGCCACCATCGCCCCGATCACATCGGGATGCTGTCCCATGCCGAGATAGTCATTGGAGCACCATACGACGATGCCGCGCGGCCCGTCAGGCGAATGCCAGATCGCGCGCGGAAACCGGCCGGCGATCCGCTCCAGATCGGCAAACACACGATAGCGCCGTTCGTCGCGCAGCCGCTTCAGCGCGTCGGCGAAACAAGCCTGGTAGTCCATGAAGATCTCCTCCGGTCTCATGCGACCGGCGATTTCGAACGGTTTGCCCATTTGAACAGTTATAACTTATTTGTCGAGTTGATAGCTCGTCGCGGGGGCTTTGCCTTGACCGGCGTCAAGTGGGACCGGTTGCTTTTGCAGGGCTGGTCATCGCTTTGCGGGTGCCGCGCTTTTCGTGCGGTATCGTGCGCCGTTCCGTTCCTGCGCTGGTGGCCGGAGCCGGCGCGCAATATCTGCTCGCGTGGCCTATATTGGGCCTTACGCAGTGCATGATCCCGAAGGGCGGCAGACTTTTCGGACAAGATCATGCGAGAAATCAAAGAAAAGTGGAGCGCGGCTGATCCAATCTGGGCAATCGCGCTCTCGTCTCCGTTGATTCGTCGTGGTCATGGCGCAAGGCTCATCCGATTTCTTCGAGCGGACGCGGCTTGCTACGCGCGCCCTTGTCGACTTTTGCGGAGGCCTGTTCAAACCTACGGTTCGGCTGGGCGTGACCGGCTTGTCGCGGGCGGGCAAGACCGTCTTCATCACAGCTCTGTTGAACGGGCTTGCGCGCGGCGGGCGCTTTCCCGTGTTCACCGCGCTTGCGCATGGGCGTATCGCGCGCGCGCATCTTGCCCCGCAGCCGGACGATGCGGTTCCCCGCTTCGACTACGAGAACCATGTCCGCGCGCTGGTTTCTGACCGCATCTGGCCGGACTCGACCCGCCAGATCAGCGAGATCAGGCTGGTGATCGAGTACCAGTCGCGCGGCGGGCGCATTCGTGAGTTAACCGTCGATCTCGTTGATTATCCCGGCGAATGGCTGCTCGACCTGCCGCTGCTCGGCACCAGCTATGAGGAATGGGCCCGCGAGAGCATTGCCCTCTCGCGGGATGCCCCGCGCGCTGCGCTTGCCGCGCCCTGGCACGGTCATCTCGCGGCGCTCGATCCGTTCGGACGTGCCGATGAGCAGGACGCGATCGCGGCAGCGCAGCTCTATACCGATTATCTGAAGGCCTGTCGGGACGAGCGATACGCCCTTAGCCTGTTACCGCCGGGCCGGTTTCTCATGCCGGGTGACCTTGCAGGCTCGCCGGCGCTGACCTTCGCCCCGCTCGAATGTCCGGACGATACCGATGCCCCCGACGGCTCGCTCTGGGCGATGATGCGCAGGCGCTATGAATCCTACAAGGATGTGGTCGCGCGCCCGTTCTTCCGCGAGCATTTCGCACGGCTCGACCGCCAGATCGTCCTCGTCGACGTGCTTGCCGCGCTCAATGCCGGGCCCGCCGCGGTGCGCGACCTTGAACGCGCGCTCGGGTCGATTCTCAGTTGTTTCGATATCGGCCGCAAAACCCTGCTCGGCACCTTGTTCGCGCCGCGGGTCGACAAGATCCTGTTCGCCGCGACCAAGGCCGACCATCTGCATCATGAAACCCATGACCGGCTGGAGGCGATCCTCGCCCGCATGGTCGAACGCGCTGCGACCGGCGCCGAGTTCGCCGGCGCCAAGGCTGATGTTATCGCGCTCGCGGCGGTGCGGGCAACGCGCGAAGCCGAGGTGAAACGCGGCGGCGAGACGCTGCCGGCAATCGTCGGGGTGCCGGCGGCCGGCGAGAAGGCGGCCGGAAACGTCTTCGATGGCGAACGCGAGATCGCGCTCTTCCCCGGCGATCTCCCGGACGACCCGGCGCAAGTTTTTTCGGAAGGACCGGACGGCTTCAAGGGAATTACGGGCGTATCGCATGCCGATGCGGCGTTTCGCTTTTTGCGCTTTCGCCCGCCCCGGATCGAATGTGCCGTCGACGGATTGCCGTCGCTGCCTCATATCCGTCTCGATCGCGCGCTGGAATTCCTGATCGGAGACCGATTGCCATGACCAGAACCGCGGAATTCCGCCGCCCCGCGACCTTCTCTCCGGATGACCCCAATGTTGTTCTGCATCCGGCGCCGACCGGGACCGGGCCGCGTCCGCCTTTTGCAGATGTCGCGGCTGCGGCGGAAGAGGAGGAGCTGCCGGAAACGGACGGCAAGCTCCTGCCGGTTCGCCGTCGGCGTGCACCTTGGGGATTGGTCTTCTGGATTTCGGCCGGTGGCCTCATCGGGCTTGCCATCGGCCTTTCGCTCGTCGATCTCGTCTTCGACCTGTTCGCCCGCGCCGACGCACTCGGCTATCTCGGCCTTGCGCTCGTTGCTCTTGCCGGCCTTGCCGCATTAGTGATCCTGACGCGCGAAACGCTCGGGCTCGCCCGACTTGCCAGCATCGACCATCTGCGCAATCGCGCCGCCGAAACGCTGATCGACGACGATCGCAAAGCAGGTCGCGCCATCGTCAACGAGCTGATCACGCTGACCCGTCGCACGCCCGAACTGGCGCGTGCGCGGGCACGACTTCAGTTGCATCTCGGCGAGATCATCGACGGCCGCGACCTCGTTCACCTCGCCGAACGCGAATTGATGGGCGGGCTCGATGACGAGGCGCGCCGCCTGGTCGGCAATGCGGCAACGCGCGTGTCGATCGTCACTGCAGTCAGCCCGCGTGCGGCAATCGACATGGTTTTCGTACTTGTGTCGGCGGTGGGGCTGGTTCGGAGCCTGTCACTGCTTTATGGCGGGCGCCCCGGCACGCTCGGCATGATCCGGCTGATGCGTCACACCGTCTCGCATCTCGCGGTGACTGGCGGCCTCGCGGTGGGCGACAGCCTGGTGCAGCAGATGATTGGACATAGTCTGGCGGCAAAGCTCTCGGCGCGGCTGGGGGAGGGCGTGTTGAACGGGCTGCTGACCGCCCGGCTCGGGCTTGCCGCGATGGAGGTCACCCGCCCGCTGCCGTTTTCGATTCTGCGCCGCCCGACCGTCCAGGATCTCGCCAACGACCTCTTGCGCAAGACCGATCGCGCCGAGGCAACGCCAGCGGGGTTAGGCGCGCGCGGGGCGGCCGCAAGCTGATCGGATGCCGTTCCGTTCCAGACCCGATTGCTTCAGCCTGAATCAATCGCGCTCTTCATCTTCATCTTTTTTGGTTGGTCGCATGATCTTGTCCGAAAAGTCTGCAACTTTTCGGGATCGTGCTCTTGATTCCGTTCATTCCCGCGAAAGCGGGAATCCCGCCTTGGTAGAGTTTCTGGTTCCCCGCTTTCGCGGGGACGAACGGACTAGAACTGAATGACCCCTCCCCACCGGTTGCTCACACACTCCGCGGGCCGGTGAGGCAGTGCATGATCTTCTCGGAAAAAATCTGCAACTTTTCGGGATCATGCTTGAGGTGGTGCTGCCGGTCAGGATTGAACTGACGACCTCTCCCTTCATCACACTGACGCTTTCGCGCCCGCCATTGATGGCGTTCGTGCGCTGGACCATCCCTTCGCCATGGGTTCGTGCGAACCGTTAGGCGCCGCCCGTCTGGCCTCTACACCTTCCCGCTCGCGGGCTTGGCTCGGGATTGCCGTCGGCGTGATCCGGACGGTTTCCCCGACTTTGGGCGGTGCGCTCCCGACCGTTTCCGATCGGGCGGGCAAGTCTACCAAGGGAGTGCTCTACCACTGAGCTACGGCAGCGATCCTCGCAGGAGAAATAGATCCGCCACAAAGCGTATCTGTTAACGAGTGTATGACAGGCTTGCGTGACGAGAGCCGGAACCTGCCACAAGGCGGATAACCGCGCAAGAACGGTTTGCAGCTACCGGTGTTCCGATCATCCACCGATTGCCGGTGGCAAGAGCATGATCGCGGCGCGGCGTGCAATCTAGTGATGCGGCACCAACGCTTGGGCTTGGCTCATTGTGTTGGTGCCGCATCACAAAATAACGGATTAGCTAGTGTTCCTTACCTGACGGTCCGGGATCGGACCGTCAGAGTCGGAACACTAGCATGCGATCGCTCACCGTTTCGATTTCGCCGGAATGTGCGGTAATGTCGGGCTCCGATGACTGATCGCGAACACAAGCCGGCAGGCGGCGATGCAGCGCCCGCAACGCGGGCCGATCGTCTGTCCGGTGCTCTGCGGGCCAATCTGAAGCGACGCAAGGCGCAAGCTTCCGCCCGTTCCCGCGACACCGCGGGAGGATCGCGTGGCGAGCCGGCGACTGCGCCCGCCGGCGCATCGGCCGAGCCCGAGGGCACGGCTCACGATTCTGCCGAATTCATCACGGAGAACACGCGCAGCCGGGCGGGTCGAGCATGATCGCGAAAAGCTGCAAACTCTTGCGATAAGATCATGCGACCAAACAAAGAAATGGAGAGCGCGGGTGATTCGAGGAAAAGCCGAGTCGCCGCAACCAAGCGCTGCGACCGGCTGGATATCTCGGACACATTGCGCCAGGGGGTGGGGACATAATGGATCGGATTCGGATCGTCGGCGGACAGCGGCTTACCGGCAGCATTCCCATTTCGGGCGCGAAGAACGCAACGCTCCCGCTGATGATCGCAAGCCTGCTGACCGACGAGACCCTTGTCCTCGAGAACGTGCCACGGCTCGCCGACGTCGCGCTGCTCCAACGCATCCTCGGCAATCACGGGGTCGATGTGATGGTCGGCGGCAAGCGCCCCGGCGATAGCGAATACGAAGGTCAGACGCTGCACATCTCGGCCAAGCGCATTGTGGATACCACCGCGCCCTATGAACTGGTCGCGCGCATGCGGGCGAGCTTCTGGGTGATTGCGCCGATCGTCGCCCGCGCCGGCGAGGCGCGGGTGTCGCTGCCGGGCGGCTGTGCCATCGGCACGCGCCCGGTGGACATGCTGCTGATGGCGATGCGCGATCTCGGCGCCGAGATCGAGATCGATCGCGGTTACGTGGTGGCGCGCGCACCGCACGGATTGAAAGGCGGCGAGATCGTCTTTCCCAAGGTGACGGTGGGCGGCACCCACACGGCGGTCATGGCCGCGGTGCTCGCCGATGGCGTCACCGTGATCGACAATGCCGCCTGCGAACCTGAGATCGGCGACCTCTGCGCCTGCCTGAACAAGATGGGAGCCAAGATCGCCGGCGCCGGGACGTCGCGTATCGTCGTCACCGGCGTGTCGCGGCTGTCCGGAGCGCATCACCGCGTGCTGCCCGACCGGATCGAGACCGGAACCTATGCCATGGCGGTGACCATGGCCGGAGGCGAAGTTCTGCTCGAGGGGGCGCGCGCCGAATTGCTTCAGGCCGCGCTCGACGTGCTGGTGGATGCGGGCGCCGAGGTTTCTGAGACCAATTCGGGCGTGCACATTGCGCGCAACGGCGTTGACCTCGCGCCGGTCGAGGTGACGACCGCGCCGTTTCCAGGCTTTCCGACCGACCTGCAGGCGCAGCTCATGGCGCTGATGACTCGCGCAAACGGGACCTCGCACATCACCGAGACGATTTTCGAGAATCGATTCATGCATGTGCAGGAACTGGCGCGGCTCGGCGCGCAAGTTCATCTGGAGGGGCAGACCGCTACCGTTGCGGGTGTCCCGCAGCTCAAAGGCGCGCCGGTGATGGCGACCGATTTGCGCGCCTCGGTCTCGCTCGTGATTGCCGCGCTCGCCGCACAGGGCGAGACCTTGGTCAACCGGGTCTATCACCTCGACCGCGGCTTCGAGCGTCTGGAAGGCAAGCTCGCCGCCTGCGGCGCTGAGATCGAGCGTCTGAGCGGGTTTTAGGACATGATCGCGAAAAGTCCGCAGACTTTTCGGAAAAGATCATGCGACCGAACAAACAGAACGCAAGCGCGATTGGTTCAACCTGCATCGATCGCGCGCTGGATGGAATCCGTCGCTTGGAGGACAGGCTTCGCCGACAAACGTCTCAGCGCCACATTGGCCGCAACGCCGCAAATTGATGGAGCCAAGAAAGATGAGAGTCATCTTTGCAGCAGCCGTTGTGCTCGCCCTCACGGGCAACGCCGCGGCGCAGAACGAAACGCTCCCTCCCTCCCTGCCGCGCACCGGCGGCGTCGGGACTTTGACACAAGGCGCGGATGCTTCCCTTACCGCGGAGCAGAAGGGCGCCATCGCGCGCGCGGTGAAACAGCTCAATCGCCAAGTCAGGGTGCCGGAGGGTCTCAGCGCACAGGTCGGAGCAGAGCTGCCGCCTGTGCTCGAACTCTACGCATTGCCGGATACCGTGCTCGCCGAAATCCCGGCTGCGAAACTCTACAAATACACCGTGATCGAAGATCGGGTGATATTGGTTGACCCGACCAATATGCGCGTCGTCGACATCCTCGAGGATTAGAGCATGATCCCGAAAGGCCGGCAGTTTTTCCGGATAAGATCGTGCACCAAACAATCAGATTGAGAGCGTGGTCGATTTAACCCGAAGCGATCGCGCTCAGCGCACGCGCGCGTCCGTCTTCAGCCATTGGCCGGCGGCATCAGGCAAGGCCTTGAGATAAGGGCCCATGAAGAAGGCCTCACCGCTGCCGGGACCGAACGAGGCATCGTAGGCCTTGATCATGTCGCGCATTCGTCCGGCACAGGCGGGCATGGAATCGACGATCAATTCGCCCAGCATGACCTCGGCGCCGCCATCGCGCACACGCGGATCGTCTGCTATGGAGCGAACCACACACTCGGTTGCCGCACGAACCGTAGCCCGCAGCGCGTCACCTTTGTGCGCGCCCGTGCTCGGACCAAAGTGATCGCCAACCGGGCCGGTCGCGATCGTCGCGATCAGCGACACAGCCCATAATGGTGCCAAAATCATCTCGTCCCCCGCATCCCGCTCCTGTGTACGTGATCGCCTGCGGAGGGCAAAGCGGGAAAGCACGCGATCGGCGTGCCGATGATGCTCCGGCGTGCGTTTTCTCAACACCTGTTGCGCAACTGCCGCGGTTTTTTATCGCGGCAGACAGATGCACCGTGTCTATATGGTTACTTTTCTCTCGCCGCCGCAGCTTGATCGATGGATGGCAAACATGCGCGTGCCGACCTTGGGCCTGCACCGCTGCCGGCGCAGGATCTCGAAAAGTCGGAGGCTTTCCAAACAAGATCATGCGCGCGGAAAAACCGAGCGCGATCGCTTCTGCTTGCGTGAATCGCGCTCTAGTGTTCCTTACCTGACGGTCCGACCCCGGACCGTCAGGTAAGGAACACTAGCTGATCCGCTGCCTTGTGATGCGGCACCAACACGATGAGACGAGCTCAAGCGTTGATGCCGCATCACTAGGCCGATCGCGTGTCGTCGACCGCGTCCTTCCACTTCGCCATGCTGTCGGAGATGATCCGCGTCGACGTCAGAGCTGCGTGGTTGAGCTGGGCATAGTTGGTGATTTCGCGCTGCACACGATCGCCCTCGCTGGCGATATAGTCGCGCAGGTTCTGAAGCTCCCCAATGAGATTGTCGATCTCCTGCAGCGAGGTTCCGCCCACGCGCTGCAGCAGCGCGCGGATATTGCTGGAGGCGAACTCGCCGCTGGCGGCGTCCGGCCGCCGCAGAGGCGTGAAATCGCGCCTGACGAATTCACGGACTTCGCCTTCGAAGGTTGCCGCCGCATCGTCCACGTCTTCATGCGGATCGGCCTGATCGATCTCATCATTCGCCTTGGCCGCAAACGGGTTCAGGTTCATGAGCGTGCTCCATGTTACGCAACACGTGCCGGCACGCTCCGCCCTCCGGCATCAGCGCGCACGCCACGCTACACAGGCCTGATTAAAACAATTCAGTTTGTCGGCGTCGCGGCGATTATGCGGCAGTGGTTACTTCGTTGTGGCCCAACAATGCCGCATTTGTGAACCGTTGGCACGGCCACACATCCAAAGGCCGTCGGCCGAAGCGGAACCTGAGCTTCGTACGCCGCGTTAAGATTTGACCTCAAACCAGCGAGCAGGAGCGTCGCCATGATTGGGACCCGCATGATTGCGATCGGAGTGGCGTTGGTGTCCGGGACCGCCGTTGCACAGGCGCAATCCGTCGTTTCGCGCCAGATCGGGATGGCGCCGGTGGAGACGACCGTAACTCAGGGTCCCAATGGCACCGTTGTCACGCGGCGCCCGCTGGATCTGTACTACCGGAACGCTTTTACCGGGCGCTACTACCGCTCCCCCGGCTATTACGCTCAGCCCTTCGGCACGGTCGCGGTTCGACCTTTGGTCGCACCACCGACCGTGGTGATCGAGGAGGAGACGGTCGCCGTCCGCAGGACACCCACGCGGGTCAACCGGCAACGTGCGGCCGCGCGCACCGTCCGACGCAGTGGCAGACCGCCGATCCTCGCGCGCGCGGTCGAGCCCGACCCGCGTGCCGCGCGCGTGCGCCGCGTGAGCACCCGGCCGCTCGCGCTCCGGCCGGCGCAGCGTGAGATCATCTATCGCACTATCGTGCGCGAGCAGGTCTATGCGCCGGCCTATTTCGCGAACGCCTATTACGCCAATGCGTATGCCGTGGGCGCGGTCTTCCCGCGTGCGGTCGCGCTCGCGCCGGTCCCGCAAGCCGTTGCCGTGCAGGTGCCGGCAACGAACGGCTATCGTTATGCCGTCGTCAGCAATCGCGTTGTGCTTGTCGAGCCGGCGACCGGCATTGTCGTCGCCAATGTCACGCGGTGATCGGCTCAAGCCTTGAGCGCGATTGGTTCATGGTCAAGCGCAGCCTGAGGGTGGGTCAGGCGCGCAGCGCCGTAACCCGCCATCGGAACAGCCCGCGACAGAAGGCCAGGTCGGCGGTGGGTTGTCAGCGCCTCATCCCACTTTTCGCGTCTTTGGGGTCCGGATAGGCGATCAGGATCTCGCTGACGGTCGGCTTCACGGCGCGCATCACTTGGTCATTCGACATCAGCTCGTAACCGAAAGCCTCGGTAACTCTGGCTTTGGGTGTCGCCGGCGGGGCCGAGAAGCTGATCCCGGCAACGCAACCGCCGGGGACCGAATCGAGCGCGCCATGCTGCCAGTCCGTCACGCCGCCGCCCCGATCGAAGCCCTGCAGCACGAATGGCGTGCCGTTCATCTGCTCGACTGCAAGAAGCGAGAGGCCGAGGCGCAAGCCCATCGGCCCTGTCCAGGTCGATCGCTGCTTGATGACGATCAGGCGGATATCCCTGCGCTGCTCGTCGTCATACCACAGAACTTCGAGACGCCGCCGGGGATCATTCGGGAAGAGCACGGAGGCCTTGTGCTTTCTGCCCGATGAACCGGTGACCTCCCCAAAGGTCACATTATCCGAGTTGAAGGCTCTCACGAGCGCGGCATGGCTCGAATTGCGCGCAAAAACGCCGCTGCAGTCGAAGCTGCGGGCGGAGGACCGGGCGGCGGGTTTCTCGCGCGCTCTTATGGCGGACGTCCTGCTGCGCGGCAGGGGCACCGGTCGCGACGGTTCGACTGTCGAGTTGATGGAAGGTGCCGCGGCAGGGGGCGCCGCCCCGGGAACCGCTGAGAGAGCAGGGGGCTGGGCCGGGAAGGGCGACGGCGCCGCTGGCGCGCGCGTGCCCAAGGGAGCGGCTGGTGTGACCTGATGGAGCTGTTGTGCCGGCGCCGGCCAGCGGTCCTGGAGCGGAGGCACTTGTGGAGATTGAGCCTGCGCGCCGAAGGGCGCCGCCGCGGCAAAGCCCGCGATCAGCAGGACGGCGAAAGACCGGTCGAGCATGTCATGCCTCGAGCAATCGAATAGGTTACCGAACAACCAGCATAACTGTTCATCGCCGGCAAGTCGGCTGGAATCGAAGTGGGCCGGGCGGCGGCTGGCATGCCGGTTCAGCCGCGATGGTGCCCATTCGGCGCGGCGCTTAAGCATGATCCCGAAAAGTTGGCAGACTTTTCGGACAAGATCATGCGACAGAACAAAGAGAAACAGAGTGCGATCGATTCAATCTGAATGGATCGCACTTCTCGGCATGATCCCGAAAAGCCGGCAGACTTTTCGAACCAGATCATGCGACAAAACGAAGAGAGAGAGCGCGCGACCGATTCAACCTGAAGACATCGCGCGCCAAAGCGCGATTGCTTTTCCTTGAATCAATCGCGCAGCGGTCGGGAGAGACGGCACCCAAGTGGCTCGCTACTCAGACCGGCTCGCCGCCGCCGATCTCGATCGCCAGCCCCGCCGCTATAAGACCGGCGAGGTTCTCGGCAAGGTCGAAAGCACCGGTTTCGTCGATGGCGGTGCGCGCCGCATCGGCCAGCGTTTCACCTGCGAGCAGGCATGAGAGAAAGACGGCGCCCCCCGGAGGCAGTCTGCGTACCGCGACCTCAAAGCCGTCGCGCGACACGAGTGCGTCCTCGCCCCGCCAATCCTCGATCGGTACGGGCTCGGCATCGTCCGCGTTCATTGCCCAGATCGTCACGATCGGATGAGGCGACCGCACGATCGCGACGCTCGGACAAAACCGCAGCCGCAGCCCTTCAAGGTCGGCCGCGGGGAGGGAAGAGAATGCCACGGGCGGCAGTGGCACCGTGTCGGCGGCATGAAAGGCGCGCGTGCGCGCTGCTTCGAGCCGCGCCACATCGGCAAGGTACGGCACCTCCGCGGCCGGAGCGAAGCCGTCGATGAAGTCGGGCAGTTCCTCGCCATAGTCCATCATCAAAGGCGAGCGCGGCGGATGCGCGCGCACGAACACGCCTGCCATGGCACGGAAGAACTCTTCGCCGACGATGCGCTGCACGGCGGGAAAGCGCGTCGCCAGCGCATCGACGAGGCCGACGATGACGTTGTTGCGATAAACCGCGAAGCGCTTTTCCGGTGCGGGGTGCGTATGGGAGGTTATGCCCGCCGGGACCTCCCGCTCGGGATCGAACAGCGCCGCGGTGAAACGCGCCTGATCGAAGACCATCGCCGGCCTCAAGCCGCCCGTGCCGCCGCGTGGCGCGTCAGCACGGCATCGGCGGCGGCCGCCTCGCTGCGCAACACCGGCCAGGTCGGCACGTTATTATCCCACTCGATCAGAGTCGGCAGCGGACCGTTGCGGGCGATCGCGCGCTCGAACAGCCCCCATACCGGGTCGGCGACCGGCGAGTCATGCGCGTCGATCAGCAGCGGGGCGCCGACATCGTCGACGGTTGCATCATGGCCGGCGAGATGGATTTCCCCGACATGCTCAATGGGAAAGGATGCGAGATAGTCGCCGGCGCTGGTGCCGTGATTGGTGGCGGACACGAACACATTGTTCACGTCGAGCAGCAGCCCGCAGCCGGTGCGGTGAACGATCTCCGCGAGAAAATCGACCTCGGCGATCGTGCTCTCGGCGAACAGCACATAGGTCGAAGGGTTCTCCAGAAGCATACGGCGCCCGAGCGTGTCCTGCACCTCGGCGATATGGTCGGCGACGCGGGCGAGCGTGGCGGGCGTGTAGGGCACCGGGAGCAGGTCGTTGAGAAAAGCCCCGCCATGGCTCGACCAGGCGAGATGCTCGGAGAAGCTCTCCGGCCGGTAGCGGTCGCACAGCCGGCGCAGCCGCGAAAGATGGGCGCGGTCGAGTGGCGCTTCGGCGCCGATCGAAAGGCCGACGCCGTGTACCGACAGCGCGAAGCGTTCGTGCAAGGCCGCGAGCTGCGCGTGTGGCCGGCCGCCGTCGCCCATATAGTTCTCGGCATGCACCTCGACGAAGCCGATCGGGCCGGGATCGGCGAGAATGCCGTCAAAATGCTCGGGCTTGAACCCAATGCCTGTGCGCGCCGGTAGCATGGGGCCGATCATGACGGTCGCTCCGATTTGAATTGTATTGAAAAGCCAGAGCACCGGGGGCGCGGACCGCCGCGCCCCCTGGCCGATTTGCGTCAGCTCGCGATCGGCGTAAGCGATCCCGTGCCTTTCGGCGTCTTGATCGACGTGCAGGTGCCCTTCGGCACCAGCTTCCAGGCATTGCCCTGGTAATCGACCGTAGAGGTACCGGAGCAGGTCGTGCCGGGGCCGGCGGCGCAGTCGTTCTGCCCCTTAAGCGCGACGCCGTAACACTTTTCTTTTTCGGCGCCCTGCGCAGCAGCGGGGCCAGCCGTGGCGAGTGCGAGCGCCGAGGCGAGCGAGCCGGCAAGAGCAAGGGTCATGGAGCGGCGGGTCATGTCGTTTTTTCCTCCTTAAGGAACCGGCCGTCGGCCGGCCACAGACGACTTTCGCCATCCACACGGGACGTGTTACGGACTTCACCGAGTCGTGTCCGCGCGCGATGCGTGCATCACGGGCGCGCGACCCCGTGGGCGCGAACATGTAACGAATTCATAACCACAACGAAAAAGAAAGCAGATGGCGCCGGTGGCCCGCGAACAAACCTGGGTCGAGTGGATGACGGCCGCTCTCGACGGGGATGAAACCGCCTATCGGCGGCTGTTGACCGCCCTGTCGCCGGTGTTGCGTGGCAATGCCCGGCGGGCCCTGAGCCGCATGGGAGCATCGGCGGACGATGCGGAGGATATCGTGCAGGAGACGCTGCTCGCCATCCATTTGCACCGCCATACATGGCGGCGGGCCGAGCCGGTCGGACCTTGGGTTGCGGCGATCGCCCGTTACAAGCTGGTCGACGTCTTGCGCCGGCGGGGCCGGCGTGCCGAGATTGCGATCGATGATCTTGCCGACACGCTGCCCGACGCAGCCGACCAGGAGGAAGAAGTGGGCCGCCGGCAGGCGGTCGGGCTGGTCGATGCGCTCGAGGGCCGCCAGGGCGATGTCGTCCGGGCGATTTCGCTCCAGGGCGAGAGCATTAAGGAAACGGCAACCAAACTCGGCATGAGCGAGGGTGCGGTGCGCGTTGCGCTGCATCGCGGGCTGAAGGCACTCGCGCAACTCTATCGAGCGGGGGAGTCTTGAAGACGGACGACTTTATTCGTGCGCTCGCGGCCGACCGGACACTCGGCGCGGAGCCCGGGCGCGGACTTGTGCTCGCGGTCGCGGCCGGGTTCGCGGCCACCGCAATCATGTTCATGTTGGTGTTCGGTATTCGCGGCGATGTCGCAGCTGCGCTGCAGACGGTCTGGTTCCCGTTCAAATTCGTGGTGATGATTGCCCTCGTCGCCGCTGCCGTGCATCTCGCAATCGTGCTGGCGCGTCCGGGTGCCGACCCGGCGGCAGCGGCGCGCCTGCTCGCCGTGCCGGCGGTGCTGATCGGCGCCGCCGTCGTCATTGAACTGACGAGCGTGCCCGCAAGCGGATGGCGGCCGCTCCTTGTCGGCAACAATGCGACGGTCTGCCTGATCGCGATTCCGCTCATCGCGGTCGTTCCGCTGGTGGCGATACTGGTGGCGTTGCGGCGAGCGGCGCCGACCGCGCCGGTACTCGCCGGGTCCGCCGCCGGCCTCCTCGCCGCGGCGCTTGCGGCGACCCTCTACGCCGCCCATTGCGTCGACGATTCCCCGCTCTTCGTCTTGACCTGGTACTCGCTGGCGATTGCCGTCGTGGTCGCGGCCGGCGCCTTGCTCGGCTCCCGCGTTCTGCGCTGGTGAGAAAGGCCGTCGGCGCGTCAACCGGCGGCTCGACCTCGCTTCGATCCAAGGTCCGAGACTGCAGAACGAGTGTCACCTCTCCCCGCTTGCGGGGAGAGGTCGACGCGCGTAGCGCGGCGGGTGAGGGGCCAGCACGGATATACGGATATCGCGGAAACGCCAAAGCCCCTCATCCGGCTCGCGGCAAGCGCCGCTCGCCACCTTCTCCCCGCAAGCGGGGAGAAGGGAGAATGCAGAGCCACACAAAAATACCTCTCACCGCTTGCGGGGAGAGGTTATTCGGTTCTGGTGCGCGATCGATTCAGGTTGAATCGATCGCGCTCGCAATGTCTCCATTCGCTCGCACGATCTTGTCCGAGGAGTCTGCCAGTTTTCGGGATCGTGCTTTGGAGCGTCGTCACGCCAAGTGGAAACACGTTCGGCGCAGAACACGCGGCCCACAAAACAAAAAAGCGAATTCCGATCACACGACCAGAATTCGCGCTATCCCGTGATCAAGAGGCCATCAGTTCGAGCGCCTGGGGCGTGTTGATGAGGCTCTTCGGCGTGAACAGATGGTTGATCGTCGTGCGATTGGAACCGCTTGTGATCGAAACCATGCGATTGATGGGACAGCGCGCGATTTCATCACCCGGTCGGGAGACAAAAAGCTCCGCGTGATAGAGCCCGCAATCTTCCTTGCTCGCCGTGTCGATCCCCGCTGAATGCAGATGCTTGAGGACGCCTTCCATCTCCTCCCGGTCGGCGAAGCGTCGCTGGACGAATGTCGCGCCGTCGAACCGCTCCGTCATCAATCCGTTGCCGGCGAGACATTTGTCGATGGCGTCATAGGGGAACATCCGCAGCACGAATGACGCGACCCAGGGCGTGCGCGTCCCCGTGGGCATGTGGCGCGCAATCTTCTCGAATGTGCGTTCGGTGACGTAACCCACACAGCCGGTCGAGAAGATCAGGTCGACATTCTCCAACGCCGCGGCGAGTTCGGGCGACACGTCCTCGTTTTCGAGGTCGGCACCAAATCCGCGATCGAGGCTGCCGCTGCGCTCGGCATAACGGACGGCATTGTGCGCGCAATCGAGTCCGATCACCTGGATCTGTCGACGCTTGGGCCAGGACTGGAAGTAGTGACGATCATAATCCTCGAGTTGCTGCGACGTCATCTTCTCGAGGTCGGCGATGCGGTAGCGATTGTAGAGCATGTCCCAATTGACGGGATATTTCATGAGCGCGGCGTTGACGCCATACGAACACCCGAGATCGAGCACGGTAACCGGACCGCCCTTGAGCCGATGCCGCTCCTGGATCAGCTGCATGAAAACGGGATTTGCCAAATGAGGTATGATGTAGCCGAGCCCGCCGAGAATACGGTAGTACATCCGCGGGTCGGTTTGAACGTAAAGTTGGCCAAAGTCCGCCTTGTTGAAGTTGACTAGAGAAAAGCTCTTCGGTCTGGTTGCAACAGACATTTCGTTCTCCCCCAACCCCTCCGCCTCTCAGATTCGTAAATCGATGTGACCAAGGAGGGAAATGACGGGGCACCCGGCCACCGCCTCATTGCGTTGGGCTACTATAGGGAAAACGACAAGAAAGAAAAGATGAGTTGGGCCGGCGGATCCGCGCTCAAATCGTGCGATTTTGCAACAACAGAGCTTTTCGCACGAGTTCGGCGAGATTATTGGCACCCATTTTCTCCATCACCCAGGCGCGATAATTCTCCACCGTGCGCGGGCTAATGCCTAAATCGTGTGCGATTTCCTTATTCGATAATCCCTGAACAACCAGATCCATGACGTTGCGCTGCCGCTCGGACAGTTCAGCGGCGCGCTGAGCGATATCGGTCAGCTCGGCCTGCTCGCTGCGCGTTCGCTCGCCATGTGCAGTCGCCTTATCGATCGCATCGATCAGCCGCTCATGGTCGAACGGCTTTTCGATGAAATCGAAAGCGCCCTCCTTGATCGCATTGACCGCCATCGGAATGTCGCCATGGCCGGTGATCAGGATCAGCGGCAACGCACAGTCGCGCGACTTCAACTCGTGTTGGAGATCGAGGCCAGATAGACCGGGCATGCGCACATCCGAGACGACGCAATGCGGTCGCTCGACGTCAAGCGAAGCGATGAAGGCTTCAGCGCTCGTGAAGCAACGCACCTCGATGTCTCGGCTCCGCAGCGCCATGCGAAGGGAATCGAGCACGGCCTCGTCATCGTCGATCAGAGCGACGGTCATAGCCGGGCCTCGCCGTTCGATTTTGCGAACGCACGCGCGAAGGAAATAACGGTCGCGTTAACGGCGCCCCTGATCGTCAGGCGGCCGTTATAGGACTCGATGGTCGAGCAGCTAAGCGAGAGAGCCAAGCGCATTCCCTCCGGCTTGGTCATTGTGACCTGCACATGATTGCCGGTCACGGTGAGAGTCTGGTTGATCTCATGCGCCAATGCGGCGGCGAACTCACCGACGGGCGCGGCACAAGACCCTCGCAATTGCACGCCGATCAATGCACGAGCGGTTGTCGGTGCGCTGTTGCTCCGAGACAGGCGCTCCGATTGCCAGTCCGGTGAATGACAGTGCCGCCATGTCCAACACGCCGAGTGGCGGCACGGAGCGGAGCCGGTCGAGCGTGACATGGCCGGTCAAACAGCCGACCGCGATCGTGATGGAATGTCGTGACGCAAGGTGCGTACGCACCGATCACTCCTCCCTCAATTTTAACCGAATGCTCCTATTCTTTTCATCGGTCCGCTATCGGTGGCGGATACGTAGTTTCACCTGGGATGAGTCACTCTGGGGTCGATCCTATGGCGTTCATACTGAATTGTTCCACTTTCGTAGAACGGGCACGTTTCCACCGTTACGTTTCACTCAGCGATAATCAGAGACGAGGGAAGCCCAAGAGACGAGCGAAGCCCAGGAGTCGATCGAGTTTTCGGATTCGCTCCTGGGTCTTTACAGCGAGCGATTGACGCGATCGGCGATCCGGCCGGCCACCGTAAACAGGCTGTGCCGAGAAGATTGCGTACGCAGCAGGTCACGGGGCCGCGATTGTTTTTTCCCCCTTCATCAATCGAGTTGCTGCCTCGTGACCGCCGGCGTCTTAACGCAAGTCCGCACGCCAGGACGGGGTGAAGGCCCGTCCCGATATTAGCCCAGCTTGAGAACCAAGGGAGTTCTGTCGCCATGGCTGCAGTGCTCGAAAAAGAACCGGTGCTGGAGGCGTCCCTTCCACAAGAGGTCGAGCTGCGGTTGAAGCGGCTGCTCGTCATTGTCGACGGTTCCGCGCAGACCGGCAGCGTCCTTGATTATGTCATTCGTCATGCCGTTACCGGTGCACCGGTAGAGGCCATCCTTCTTTGTGTTCAACCGGCGCCGCCGGTAGACGCGGTCGTTCCTCATCTTGCGGCCGGTGTCGAAATTGACCATCCCGGACGCGTCGAGCAATGCGCCAAGCGTATCATCCGCAGCGCGGCGCGCCGGCTCGCACATCTCGGCATCGTGCATCGGGAGCGCATCGAAACCGGCGATCCCGCGGCGACCATTGTCCGATGCGCGGACGAGGAGCAATGCGATCTGATCGTACTCGCAGAGCCCGAACCGAGCTCGGTCGCCGACCTGCTTGCGCGCCAGATCGGCGTGTCGACGAGCTCGCTTATACAACGAGTCGTGCGCGAGGCCGCCATGCCCGTTGTGATCGCCAATTAGGATGGATGGCGTCGCGCCGGCAGCGGCCGACGTGGCGATTTAACGCTTTTATATTAGGCGCTTGGCGGCAGATACTTCATCGGGTGAACGGCCGGCTCGCGCAGCCGGCTCGGGCGAGGCGTCCCTTTCGGCGCTTTTTTCGTGCGAAACCAATATGATGAGGCGAGCTCAAGCGCTGGTGCCGCAGCAGTGGGGCGTGATCACGAAAAGCCGCAGATTTTTCCGATAAGACCATGAGAAGAGACAAATAAATAGAGAGCGCGATCGGTTCGGCATGAAACGATCGCACCTTCGGCACACGCCGCTATGCTGCCGCCATGATTGTATCGCAAAAACAGGCAGTATCGGCTATGATCATAGTGATGCGGCACCAACGCTTGAGCTCGTCTCATTGTGTTGGTGCCGCATCACAGAGTATCGGATTAGCTAGTGTTCCTTCTCTGACGGTCCGGGGTCGGACCGTCAGAGAAGGAAACACTAGCGCCGGATGACGATGCGCGTGCGGCCGGCGCCCTGACGCCTGACAAGCGCAAACAGCTTGGCCGCATTCGAAGGATGCAGGCGCACGCAACCACGCGAGGCGCGTCGGCCAAGCCGCGAGACCTGGTTGGTGCCGTGAATCGCATAGCCCTTGTAAAAGAAGATCGAGTGCGGCATCGGCGCGCGTCCGTACTTGCGTGAGTACCAGGAACGTTCGAGCCGCTGCGGCCGGAAAACGCCGGACGGCGGTCCGCCGCCGGTGCCGGTTGAAACCGCCCAGCGGTATCGCGGCCTGCCATTGACCGAGACCGACATGCGTTGCGAGGACTTGTCGACGGTCACGACCACCTCGGCATGAACCGGTGTGGCGGCGACGAACGAGAAGGAAAGGAGAGCGGCTGCGGTTACGACGGCACCAGCGAGTGGAAGCATGAAGGGCCTCGGGCGTTGGCGTGTCCCCCGAGGGTGGAGGATAAGAGACGGACTTAGCATTGCAAGTCCGTAGGCGCCGGCTTCGGTTTTTTCCTTAATGCCATGAGCGCAGGTTTCGTTTCGACAGGCCCGGATCGCGTTTCGTTCGTCTTCTGATGATCACATTGTTTGTCTTCTGATGTTCACACTATCCTGCGGCGAGTCGGTTCCGCCGCCGCCGAACGATGCTCAAAGAGGTGAGCATGATACCCAATCCTCGCCCAATGCTCTCGGCCGCGCTGGTCCTTCTTTCCTGCGTCGGTGCGCTCGCGCAGGATCGCGGGACCCTCAGTCCGAAGCCCCTGCCTCCCCTCGCCAATCCCGATCACCCCGCAACGCCCGCGCGAGAACTGTTCGGCCGCAAGACGGAACCGGCCCCGATGCGCGCGCGCACCATCGGCTTCTATGCCCGCGGCTGCCTTGCCGGCGGTGTCGCGATGCCGGTGAACGGACCGGCCTGGCAAGTCATGCGGCTGTCACGCAATCGCAATTGGGGTCACCCCGCGCTGATCCGCGTGCTCGAAATCCTGGCGGTGAAGGCGAGAGACGAGGCGGGCTGGCCGGGCCTGCTGGTCGGCGACCTCTCCCAACCGCGCGGCGGCCCGATGCTGACCGGTCATAGAAGCCATCAGGTCGGACTCGATGCCGATATCTGGCTCACGCCGATGCCGGATCGCGAACTGACGCGCCTGGAGCGCGAAGAGATGTTTGCGACCAATGTGGTGGCGGAGGACCGCCGTGACGTCGATCCCGCCATCTGGACGCCGGCCCATGTCGGCGTCATCAAAACGGCGGCGCGGCTGCCCGAGGTTCAGCGCATCTTCGTCAATGCGGCGATCAAGAAGGCGCTATGCCGCGATGACGATCCCGACCGCGCCTGGCATAGCAAAGTGCGCCCCTATTGGGGGCATAACTACCATTTCCACATCCGGATCCACTGTCCAAGTGACAGTCCCCAATGCAAGGCCCAGGAGCCGGTACCGCCCGGGGATGGCTGCGGAAAGAGCCTTGACTGGTGGTTCCGCGATGCGGTGCTCAAGCCGCCGCCGCCGAAGCCATCGAAGCAACCGGCAAAGCGACGCTCAGCGCTGACAATGGCCAAGCTGCCGGCCGCCTGCCGCACCGTGCTCGAAGCGCCGTGACCTTGAATCTCTGCCGCACGGCATGATCGCGAAAAAAAACGCGGCCGGCTTTTCCGATGAAATGGTGCGATCAAACGGAAAAAGCACGCGCGGTCGAGTTCGGCCTGAAGCGATCGCGCTTCAGGTCCGTCAGCGGATGAAGCCCCGGCTGGCCGGCTCCCGACTCTTGCGCATGATGGCTTGAAGAATCGGGCAGACCGCCATCGATGTCTCACGATCGGCTGCGAACGCAAACACCGGGGTCGTTCTCCTCAAGCCGGCCGCGTTGAAGGCATTATCGACGGTAAACCGGCTTTTGTTTCTTGGATTTGAAGTCCAAAGGAAAGGTTCCCAGAGAAAAGCTCCAGCAACCGAATTGTTAATGGACGTTAAAAAACACAGTTAATCGGTAAGGTTAAACCAGCCTTAACCTATTGCTGCCAGATTCGGCATCGCCAGCAACTATCGGGTGCTCGCAATCGCGCCCTGCCACATGGAAGGACGATGTCATGGCAAGCGTCAAGGTGTTAGCAGTTGCGGGATCGGCCGTGATCCTCTGCCTTAATGCGGCAGGCGCCGCCGATCTGATTGTCCCGCCGCCGCCGCCCCCGCCACCGGTCGAATTCTCCGGATGGTATCTGCGCGGCGATATCGGGTTCACCAATCAACAGGTGGACAATGTCCGATTCGATTTCTCGCCAAAGCCTCAGCCGACCGCGGTGGACGTGATCTCCAAGGAATTCGAAACCGGCGGGATCTTTGGTATCGGTATCGGCTATCAGTTCAATAATTGGCTGCGCGCCGATCTCACCGGCGAGTATCGTACCGCCACCGCGCTCCACGTATTCGAGGTCAACACGTTCGGCGGTTTCCGCTTTCCCGAACACAACAGGATGATCAAGTCCGAGTGGGTCGCCCTCGCCAACGTTTATGCCGACCTCGGCACCTGGTGGTGCGTCACGCCGTTCGTCGGCTTCGGCCTCGGCATGGCCAATGTCAGATTGGACGGTTTCACCGACTTTGTGATTGGTTCGACGAACTTCAACGGCGAGCCCTTTGTGAATGCCAACAATCATGCCGGCGCAAATGACGAGTGGAACCTGGCCTGGGCCGTCCATGCGGGTCTCGCCTATAAGGTCACGCCCGGGTTCACTGTCGAGCTTGCTTATCGCTATCTCCACCTTGGCGATGGCAAAACTGGCTCGCCGATCACGGGATACTTCGGCACCTATGAGGGCTCGCATTATGAGCTCAACGACATCTACTCCCACGATCTGAAGTTTGGTGTCCGCTGGATGCTGACCCCGGCGCCGGCCTACGCGCCACCGCCTGTGTTGATCCGCAAAGGCTGATCTCGAACGGGGAGACACCGAACAAGGACCGCTTTCGGCAGAACCGAAACGGTTTTTCCCGGACCAGATGATCACTGAAAAGGAAAATGGCGCGGGCCTCCGCGCCATTTTCCTTTTCTACCCGACGCCCCTATTCAATCTCTTGCCGCATTCGCTTCTTGCGCCGCATTCCGCGTTCTCGGGCGCATCTTCCGTTTCCGCTTCTTCCAGCGAACGTCAATGAACGCGTTCTCCCAACTCCCGTTTGCGCAAGCGATGAGTGCGTTCTTCGTCGGGTATTCGTCCCGCGATTGCGCCAATGTGATGTCTGTCGCGCTGTTAATGCGCCGGGCGAGAGGTATTCAGTAACCCGGAATTAAGGTTAATCCTTGATGATGAGGGCTGTTTCGACGAGCCACGCTCGGATGAGGAGCAGTGCAATGCGTTTTGCTGGGTTCTGCGCGCTTGGTTTGCTTGTCGTCGCCACGCCTTCACTCGCCGCCGATTTTCCCGTCCTGCGCGGTACGACCGGACCCTTTCTGAGCGCGCCAACCTATTTTCCCTGGAGCGGGTTCTATGTCGGCGGCCAGGGTACCCTCACGTCGGCCACCACGCAGTTCACCGGCGGAACCGGCGATCTTATCGCTTACATTCTGCGCAACACCGTAATCGAGAGCGAAGCCCAGGTATCGCAATGGACTACCCTGTCGGACAGTTCCACCAGCGGAGCCGGCTGGGGTGGCTTCGTCGGGTACAATGCGCAGTGGGACGACGCAATCGTTGGTATCGAATTCAACTACACCCGTACCGACTTGTACATGGAGACGTCCGACTCGCTTGGGCGCTCCTATACGACGTCAACCGAATATTGGTACAATGTCTTCGTCGACGCTGAGGCGTCGGTGCGCGTGACCGACCTTGGCTCGCTGCGATTGCGCGGCGGCTGGGGAGCCTACTCGTTCATGCCCTACGCTTTCGTTGGTGTCGCTGCGGCGCGCGCGGATGTCAGACGAACGGCGACAGTGGAGATAGATGCCATAGACATCTCAGGCGCTGGTCGACCGCCGCTGGGCGGTGTGGACACAAGGTCCGACAATCGGGACCGAGTGTTTGCCTATGGCTTCTCGGCAGGCGGCGGATTCGATTGGGCGCTGATGCCAAACCTGTTCCTGCGCGCCGAATACGAGTATATGCGGTTCAGTGATCTAAATGGCATGGTTTTGGAATTCAGCATGGGGCGCGCCGGTCTCGGATTCAAATTCTAAAAACCCTTTCCGGTAAGCCGGAAACCGGAAAAGCCGCCGGAACAAGAAACAACCCGAGAAAACGGCGCGACCTCCGCTCCTGTGTGGCACCTTTGTCGACATGGCTTTGGCACGGATTCGCCGCCGGTCAGCGTGCTCACAAGCGACGGCTGGGATTCCACGACACCTATCCTCGCCGCCATTGTCATGATTTTGCGCCGACCTCGGAGTACGATTGTTTCAGATCGGACCTGTCGCGGCTCCATTCCCTTTTCTTTCATGCTTCTCTTTATTGGTCGCATGATCTTGTCCGAAAAGCCCGCCAACTTTTCGGGACCATGCTTCTCTTTTGTTTGGTCGCATGATCTTGTCCGAAAAGTCTGCCAACTTTTCGGGACCATGCGGTAGATTCCATTCATTCCCGCGAAAGCGGGAATCCCCCTTTGGCGGTGCATCTGGTTCCCCGCTTTCGCGGGGACGAACGGACTAGAGTGCGACCCACTGAGATCGAATCGATCGCGCTCTCTTTTTCTTTGTTTGGTCGCATGATTTTGTCCGAAAAGTCTGCCAACTTTTCGGGACCATGCTCCAGGGTTGACTCGCGCGCGCCGCTCACGTATCCGCGCCGGCGGGACACCCCTCCCCACCGAGGGGCGGCTATCTGGAAGGGTAGACGATGACGAACGCCAAGCCCGCGGCGCGCCCGCGCTCCCCCTATTTTTCTTCAGGTCCGTGTTCGAAACGCCCCGGTTGGAGCGCCGCCGCGCTTGCCGAGGCGGTGCTCGGTCGCTCGCATCGCGGCAAGCCCGGCAAGGCGAGGCTCAAGCGCGCGATCGAGCTCACCCGCGAACTGCTCGCGCTTCCGGCCGGCTACCGGGTCGGTATCGTGCCGGCCTCCGACACCGGGGCCGTCGAAATGGCGCTGTGGTCGATGCTGGGCGCCCGCCCGGTCACCATGCTCGCCTGGGAATCCTTCGGCGAAGGCTGGGTCACCGACGTGACCAAGCAGCTCAAGCTCAAGGACGTGACCGTCCTGACCGCCGAGTATGGCGCGCTGCCCGATCTTTCCAAGGTCGATTGGACGAATGACGTCGTCTTCACCTGGAACGGCACGACGTCCGGCGTGCGCGTGCCGGACGGCGACTGGATCGCTGCCGATCGCGCCGGCCTTGCCATTTGCGATGCCACGTCCGCCGTGTTCGCTCAGCCGATCGCATGGGACAGGCTCGATGTCGTGACCTACTCCTGGCAAAAGGTGCTGGGAGGCGAAGCGGCGCATGGCATGCTCATCCTCTCGCCGCGCGCGGTGGAGCGCCTGGAAACCCATACGCCGCCCTGGCCGCTACCGAAAATACTCCGCCTGACCAAAGGCGGAAAGTTGATCGAGGGCATTTTCGAGGGCGAGACCATCAACACCCCCTCGATGTTGTGCGTTGAAGATTATCTCGACGCGCTGAATTGGGCGCAATCGGTCGGCGGGCTCGACGGGCTGATCGCGCGCGCGAACGCGAACGCGCAGGCGATCGCCGCCTGGGTCGAGCGCACGCCGTGGGTCGACTTCCTCGCGCGCGACCCGGCAACGCGCTCGAACAGCTCGGTGTGTCTCAAAGTGGTCGATCCCGAGGTGACGGGCCGCCCGGCCGACGCCCAGGCGGCGTTCGCCAAATCGCTCGTTGCAGCGATCGAGAAGGAAGGCGCCGGTTACGATCTCGGCGCCTATCGCGACGCCCCGCCGGGCCTGCGCATCTGGTGCGGCGCGACGGTCGAGACAAGCGACATCGAAGCGCTCACGCCGTGGCTCGATTGGGCCTATGCCGAGGCGAAAGCGGCGATGCCCAAGGCGGCATAAGGCGCGATGCCGTGAAGGATCTCGCCGGACCGCGAAGGATCTCGCCGGTGCAGCCGATTGTCATGTTTGCGACGGATCCGTTCAGTCATGAACGAGCCGGAGGCTTAGCCTCTTACTCCCTCCCCCGCGCCGAACGCGGGTGTTCCCGTGTTCGGGCGTCATCGATTCTCGGCGTGCCTGAGGCGTCCCGATCCTGTCCCTCCTTTCTTCGGAACGACACCCATGACCCCGAAGGTTCTCATCTCCGACGCTTTGTCTGATGCTGCGGTCCAGATTTTCGAGGAGCGCGGCGTTGCGGTCGATTTCCAGCCGAACCTCGGCAAGGACAAGGACAAGCTCACGGCGGCGATCGACAAATACGACGGTCTCGCGATCCGCTCGGCGACCAAGGTCACCCCCAAAGTCATCGAACGCGCGACCAATTTGCGGGTGATCGGCCGCGCCGGCATCGGCGTCGACAATGTCGACATCCCCGCCGCCACGGCCAAGGGCATCATCGTGATGAACACGCCCTTCGGCAATTCGATCACCACCGCGGAGCACGCGATCACCATGATGCTCGCGCTCGCCCGGCAGATCCCGCAGGCCGACGCCTCGACCCAGGCCGGCAAATGGGAGAAGAACCGCTTCATGGGCGTCGAGATCACCGGCAAGACGCTCGGCGTCATCGGCTGCGGCAATATCGGCTCGATCGTTGCCGATCGCGCCCACGGCCTGAAGATGAAGGTGATTGCCAGCGACCCCTTCCTGTCGCCCGAACATGCGCTTGATCTCGGCGTCGAGCGGGTCGATCTCGCCGAGCTGCTCCGGCGCGCCGACTTCATCACGCTGCACGCGCCGCTCACTGAGCGCACGCGCAACATCCTCGACGCCAAGGCGCTCGCCGCGGTCAAGCCGAGCGTTCGCATCGTCAACTGCGCACGCGGCGGGCTCGTCGACGAAGTGGCGCTGCGCGCGGCGCTCGACGAGGGACGGGTCGCGGGCGCGGCGTTCGACGTGTTCAGCGAGGAGCCGGCCAAGACCAATCCGCTGTTCGGCCATCCCAATGTCGTGTGCACGCCGCATCTCGGCGCTTCCACCGCCGAGGCGCAGGAGAATGTCGCGCTCCAGGTCGCCGAGCAGATGTGCGATTATCTCCTGCGCGGCGCGATCACCAATGCCGTGAACTTCCCTTCCATCTCCGCCGAGGAGGCGCCGCGGCTCAAGCCCTTCATC
Organism: Xanthobacteraceae bacterium; assembly: GCA_028282095.1. Taxonomy (GTDB): domain Bacteria; phylum Pseudomonadota; class Alphaproteobacteria; order Rhizobiales; family Xanthobacteraceae; genus Rhodoplanes. The sequence continues at coordinate 44,236 of JANQIP010000169.1, forward strand.
GTGCTCGCCGAGAAGCTCGGCTCGTTCGCCGGGCAGCTCACCGAGACCGGCCTCAAGAAGGTTCAGATCGCCTATGACGGGCACGTCGCCCGCATGAACACGCGCGCGCTGACATCGGCCGCGGTCGCCGGCCTGCTGCGGCCGATGCTCGCCGACCTCAACTTCGTCTCTGCGCCGGTGATGGCGAAGGAGCGCGGCATCGTGGTGGAGGAGATCACCCGCGACGCCGCCGGCGATTTCGAAAGCCTGATCACGGTGACGGTGGAGACCGAACGGAGGACGCGGGGCATCTCCGGCACGGTATTCGCCGACGGGCGGCCGCGCATCGTCAATATCAAGGGCATCCGGATGGACGCCGAATTCGGCCGTTCGATGCTCTACATCACCAATGTGGACAAGCCGGGCTTTATCGGCCGCTTCGCCTCGCTGCTCGGGGATGCTGCGATCAATATCGCAACCTTCAATCTCGGGCGCGACTCCGAAGGCGGGAGCGCGATCGCGCTGGTCGAAGTCGACGACGAGGTGCCACCCGAGATCCTCGAAAAAGTGCGCGGCCTGCCGCAGGTCGAACAGGCCAAGGTGCTCCGTTTCTGAGCAGCCTTGCCTCGCGCGGACGCATCCAGTATCCGAAGTCGATGGCCGGATCGTCGGCTGCCACGTCTTGCTTAAAAGGAGAGTTATGGCGAATGTAGTCGTCGTCGGCTCCCAATGGGGAGACGAAGGCAAGGGTAAGATCGTCGACTGGCTGTCCGCGCAGGCCGACATCGTGGTCCGCTTCCAGGGCGGCCATAATGCCGGCCACACCCTCGTCATCGACGGTGCGACGTATCGGATGTCGCTGCTGCCCTCCGGTGTTCTGCGCGGCAAGCTCTCGGTGATCGGCAACGGCGTCGTGCTCGATCCCAAGGCGCTGATCGAGGAGATCGACCGGCTGCGCGGTCAAGGCGTCGCGATCGGCCCCGAATCGCTGCGCATCGCCGAGAACACGGTGCTGATCCTGCCGCTCCATCAGGAACTCGACGCGATCCGCGAAGCAGCGACCTCGACGACGCGGATCGGCACCACCAAACGCGGCATCGGCCCCGCCTATGAGGACAAGGTCGGGCGGCGCGCCATCCGGGTGATGGACCTTGCCGATCTCGATTCGCTCGGGGCCAAGATCGAGCGCTTGCTGGTGCACCACAATGCGCTGCGCCGCGGCCTCGGCCTTTCGGAGTTCGAGGCGCGCGAGCTCTATGATGAGCTCGCAGCGCTGGCGCCGCGCCTCCTGCCCTACATGGATTCGGTCTGGTCGCTGCTCGATCGCAACCGGCGGGAGGGCAAACGCATCCTGTTCGAAGGCGCGCAAGGGGCGCTGCTTGACATCGATCACGGAACCTATCCGTTCGTCACCTCCTCCAACACGGTGGCGGCACAGGCGGCGACCGGCTGCGGGCTCGGCCCGTCGGCGATCGGCTACGTGCTCGGCATCTGCAAGGCCTATACGACGCGGGTCGGCGCCGGGCCGTTTCCGACCGAGCAGGACAACGAGATCGGCCGCGTCATCGGCGACCGCGGTCGGGAATTCGGGACGGTCACCGGCCGGCGGCGCCGCTGCGGCTGGTTCGACGCCGTGCTGGTGCGCCAGACCGTGCGCACCAGCGGAATCGACGGGCTTGCTCTCACCAAGCTCGATATTCTTGACGGATTCGACGAGATCAAAGTGTGTGTCGGCTATGAGCTCGACGGCCGGTTCATCGACTACCTGCCGGCAAGCGAACACGCCCAGTCACGGGTGACGCCGTATTACGAGACGATCCCCGGCTGGAAGGACGAGACGGCGGGCGCGCGCTCCTGGGCCGAACTACCCGCCCAGGCGATCAAATATGTTCGACGCATCGAGGAACTTGTGGGTTGCCCTGTCGCACTGCTCTCGACCAGTCCAGAGCGCGATGACACGATACTCGTTCATAACCCGTTCGAGAGCTGACGCGGCCGAGCTGGAACGCGTCCCGCTCAACCAAATGAAATCTATCCCATTTTGCTTTGGAGCCTGATCCCGAAAAGGTGGCGGACTTCTCGGACAAGATTATGGGACAATATTAAAGAGGATAGGGCGCAATCGATTCGACCTGAAGCGATCGCGCGGGAGTGGTTGCATTCTACACCGAACCAGTGCGTGCTTCGCCGTAGAGTGCCCGACTAAGTTTTGTTGGGGCGCGGGACTTTGACATATTGCCACGAGGTCAACTCCGTTCGGTAGAATCGGAATTCGCCCCATTTGTCCTTTAGAGCATGATCCCCAAAAGTTGCAGACTTCTCGGACGAGGTCATGCGACAAAACAAGAGCATGATCCTGAAAAGTTGCAGACTTTTCGGACAAGATCATGCGACAAAACAAGAGCATGATCCTGAAAAGTTGGCAGACTTTTCGGACAAGATCATGCGACATAACAAGAGCATGATCCCGAAAAGTTGGCAGACTTTTCGGACAAGATCATGCGACA
>JANQIP010000147.1 GCA_028282095.1 Xanthobacteraceae bacterium
GTACAGCCGCTGCAGATCCAACGCCTTGACCATGACTAGCGGGGCGTAAGGCGGCCGCCCGGTCTCCTGTGCGCGTACCCGCCGAGCGAGCGGCTCAAGCCGAGACCAGTCGATCGCAGCCGCGATCCCCTCCAGTCGCTCATTGCTGCCCAAGCGCGGGTCCAACAGCGACTCCGCAAGGCTCATCTGTCTCGGCATCGCGGCGAATCCTCCCTGTCCTCAAAAAACAGGGAATCATCTCCAAACCAAAACCGCCACTCCTTTCGCAGAGGAATCCGAAAGCGGGAATCCAGGTTCTTTCGTTCTCCTGGGTCCCCGCTTGCGCGGGGACGAACGGACCAACAGCAACTCCACAGCCACCCCCTCCCGGCGGAGCACGCAGCCAAGCCTGCGCAGGCTGCCCAAGCTTGCCTGCGCCGCTCGCCGACCTCCCCCTTTCAGGGGGAGGTAACAGGATTTAAGTCCGAAGCAATCCCTCGGAAAGCGTATCACTTGGCTGCCGCCTGGGCGCCCTTGCCCGCGGGCGAATCCGGCGGCGGCGTCTGCGTCTCGTCGTGCTCGCCCGGCCCTAAGGTCATGAACCGGCCGAAAATCCAGCGGACCAGCTTCCCGAAATCTTCCATCAGCGTGAAGAATGCCGGCACGAAGATCAGCGACAGCGCCGTCGACACGATAAGGCCACCGATCACCGCGAGCGCCATCGGCGAGCGGAACTCGCCGCCCGCGCCGAAAGCAAGCGCCGCAGGCGTCATGCCGGCGACCATCGCAAGCGTTGTCATGATAATCGGTCGGGCGCGCTTCTGCCCGGCCTCGATGATGGCGGTGTCGCGGTCGAGGCCCTTCGCCATCGCCTCGATGCCAAAATCGATGAGCAGGATGGCGTTCTTGGTCACGATTCCCATCAGCATCAGCAACCCGATCACGACCGGGATGCTGATCGGCTGGCTGGTGATCAGCAGGGCAAGGATGGCACCGCCGATGGACAGCGGCAGCGAGAACATGATGGTGATCGGCTGCAGGAAGCTGTGGAACAGCAGCACAAGCACCGCATAGACGACCATCAAGCCGTCGCGCATGGCCGAGGTGAAGCCGTCGAACAGCTCCGCCATCGCCTCCGCGTCACCCGACTGGCTCACTTTGACCCCGGCCGGAAGGTGCTTCATCACCGGCAGGTCGTTGATCTCCGCGAGGGCCTCGCTCAAAGCGTGGTTGGCGACGAGGTCGGCCTCGACGCTGACCTGGCGTTCGCGATTATAACGAGAAATGGCGGCCGGTCCCTGGCCGAGCTCGATGTCGGCGATAGCGATGAGCGGCACGGTCTGCCCGCGCTGCGTCGGCACCCGCATCTGCTCCAACACCTGCCGGTCAGCCCGGCCGGTATCCTCGATCATCACGCGGATGGGTACGATCCGCTCGCCGGTGTTGAACTTGGCAAGGCGCGGACCGACATCGCCGATCGTGGCGACGCGGACCGTCGCGGCAAGCGTTTCGGTGGTGACATTCAACCGGGTTGCAAGCGCCTTGCGCGGGATGATCCGCAGCTCGGGCTGGTCGAGCGCGGCGGTGGAGACGACATTGGCGACCGAGGGAAGCCGCCGCATCTGGTTGGCAAGCTCGGCGGCGACATTGGCGACGGTGCGGCTCTCCGGTCCGGTCACGATGAGCGAGATACCGCGCAGTCCGTTCTCGTCGAGGAACCAATAGCGGATATCCGGCACCTCGGCGAGATCCTCGGTGATCACCTTTTGCAGTTCCGCCTGGGTGAGGTCGCGTTCGCCCTTCGGGGTATAGTTGATGATCAGCGCGGCCGTGCGGACCTCGGTGACCTTGGGCGGAATGCGCCCGCCATCGACGAACACGCTACGGATTTCGGGCCGCCGCTTGAGACGCTCGACGATATCCGCGGTGACTAACTGGGTGTCCGCAAGCTGCGTGCCGGGCGGCAGTTCGATCGCCAACAGCGAACGCCCGGTGTCCTGCTGGGGCAGGAAGCCGGATGGCAGCAGCGTGATGCTCCACACCGAGACGGCGAACGCCGTCAGGCCGGCCAATACGGTGACATAGCGCCAACGCACCGACCAGGTCAGGGCGCGCGTATACAAGCGCATCACCGCGCCCTGTTGGGGCTCGTGGTCTTCTTTCTTCTTGGGCGGCTTGAGGAAATAGGCCGCCAGCATCGGCGTCACCAGGCGCGCGACGAGCAGCGAGAAGATGATCTGGACCGAAACCGTGATGCCGAACTGCTTGAAGAATTGACCGGCAATCCCGCCCATGAAGCTCGCCGGGATGAACACGGCGACGATGGTCAGGCTGGTCGCGATCACCGCCAGCCCGATTTCATCGGCCCCCTCCATCGAGGCCTCATAGGGCGATTTCCCCATCTGCATATGGCGCTCGATATTCTCGATCTCGACGATGGCATCGTCGACGAGAATGCCGGTCGAAAGCGTGATCGCGAGCAGGCTCACGAGATTGAGCGAGAACCCGAGCAGGTCCATCACCCAGAAGGCGGGGAAAATCGAGAGCGGCAGGGCAAGGGCGGCGATGATCGTTGCCCTCACATTGCGCAGGAACAGGAACACAACGATGACCGCGAGCGCGGCGCCTTCGAACAGGGTCGAGATCGCGTTCTCGTAATTCCCAACCGTGTACTCGACCGACGAGTCGATCAGCTTGATTTCGACATCGGGATGCTCCTTGCGGATCTCATCGACCTTTTCGGCGACCAGTTCCGCGACGACCACGTCGCTCGCCCCCTTGGCGCGCAATACGCCAAAGGCGACCACCGGATCGCCGTCAAGCCGCGCGAAGGTGCGTGGATCGGCGATCGTGTCGGTGACGACCCCGAGATCGCTGAGCCGCACTTCGCCGCCGGCGAGCAGGCTGAAACTGGTATTGGCCAGCGCCTCCAGCGTCGTTGCCCCGGCGATGGTGCGGATCGACTGATCGCGGCCTCCGATCTCCGCACGGCCGCCCGCGAGGTCGACATTGTTCTTGAGCAGCCGTTCGCTGATATCGGCTGCCGTCAAACCGACCGCCTGCAGGCGATCGGGATCGAGCGAGACCAGGATCTCGCGCTCGACCCCTCCGATCCGTTCGACGCGTCCGACGCCGCGCAGCCCCTGAATCGCGCGTTTGACGACGTCGTCGACGAACCAGGACAATTGCTCGGGCGTCTTGCCGGGGGCGATCGCCGCATAGGTGACGATCGGCAGGCCTGCCACCTCCTGGCGTTGGACCAGAGGTTCTTCGATGCCGCTCGGCAGGCTGGCGCGAACGCGCGTGATCGCGTCCTTGACGTCGTTGAGCGCCCGGTCCGGATTGGCGTCGAGGTTGAAGGTGATGGTGGTGACCGAGATCCCGTCCGTAATGTTGGACTGGATATTCTGGACCCCGGAAATTGCCGAGACGGCATCCTCGATCGGCTTGGTGACCTGTCCCTCAAGCTCGGCGGGCGAGGCGCCGAACTGGGTGACGATCACCTGCACGATGGGAAGGTCGACGCTCGGCAGCCGGGTGATCGGCAGGTTGTTGAAGCTCATCCAGCCGAGGAGCAAAGTGACGAGCGAAAAGACGATCGCCGGAAGCGGATGACGGATCGACCATGCGGAGACGTTCACGTCAGTAATCCCCCACCCCGTCCGTGGTCTCGTCGCGGAAGACGGGTTTCACTTTTTCCCCGTCGCGCAGCGAGCCGCCGGCATTGGCGATCACCACTTCATCTTCGGCAACGCCTTGGCGCACCTCGATGGAATCGTCGGACATCAGCCCGACCTTGATCCGGCGCGTCTCGACCGTGTCGCCTCGAACGATTTGAACGCTTGCGCCCTCGGTGGGGAAATAAACGGCCGAGCGCGGGATCGAGACGCCGCAGCTGCGCGCGGCATCGATCTTGGTGCGGGCAAAAGTGCCGACCCGCAGCGACGGATCGCTCTCAATCGCAATGCGGACCCGGCCAAGCTGGCTCACCGGATTGATCTCCGACGGCACACGGCGGACCCGGCCGGGCAGGTCGCGCCCGTCCTGCAGTTCCACCCGGGCGGTCTGTCCAGGCTCGAGCTTGGGGACATAGAGGCTCGGCACCTCCGCCAGCAATTCGATCTCGCTGTCGACGGCGACGCGGAACAAGGGCTTGGGAGCGCGGGCCGAGGCGATCGCACCGAGCGCCGCCGTGCTTTCGATCACGAGACCGTTTGCAGGCGAACGAACGACGAGGCTTGCCCCGTCGGGGCGGCTCAAACGCACCAGCCCTTCGCCGGAGGAGACGCGATCCCCTTCCGCCGCCATGATCTGGTCGATACGGAAACCCTCGGCCTCGGGGATGACGATCGCTTCGGTACGGGCGACAAGAGTGCCATTGGCGCGCACCTCGCTGCTAAAGCACGCGCTGCGCGCCTTGGTGACGATGACGATGACGCCTTTTTTACCGGAATCGTCGGACGACTCCGGATCGGCGGAACGGGCTGGACTTGCCGCCGTCGCCAGGAAAGCAACGGCGAATAGCAGCCTGCCCACGGCCGAAAGCACGCTATTGTTTGATTGAACCATGCGAATATTGGCCCGCTTGGTCGAGCGGAGGTAGCCTTGCGAGCTATGCACGGCCTCCACCAATTGACAACACAGAAATCGAGTGCGCCGCCCGACGTCACGCAAACGTCAATCCGGCGGCCCTTCAGCTTTGTTGCGCCTGGGCGGAAAGCCGTTCGATGTCCACCGAAATCCGCCCACGGCCGAGCGTTACAATGCCGTTCGCACGCCATTCCTGGAGCTGGCGGTTGACGCTTTCGCGGGTAACGCCCACAAGCCCAGCGAGTTCGTCCTGGGTGATCTGCACCTCGGCACCGAAATCCTCGGCGAGCGTGAGCAGGCGGCGGGCGAGCCGCACCGGCAGCGGCAGGAACATCATCTCCTCGGTACGCTCATTGGTCGAGCGCAACCGCGCACACAGAAGCTCGATGATGCGGATCGCGAGCCCGACGTCGCGTTCGAGCGTATTGAGGAACTCGGCGCGCGGCAGCACGAACAGCTCGGCATCCTCTTGAGCGACGGCATCGGCGGTGCGGGGACGCCCGTCGAGCACCGCGATCTCGCCGAACAGATCGCCGGCCCCGAACACCTCGATGGTCAGGCGTTCGCCGGCGGCAGTCCCGGTCTCGATGCGGATTTGTCCGCGGCGTACCCCGTAGAGCGCATCGCCGGGTTCGCCTTTCGTGAACAGGGTCTGGCCGGCCGGCAGCCGGCGTGTCTGGCATAACCGCGCAATCGCGCCGATCGCCTCGGGGCCGAGTTCGGAGAACAACGGGTTCATTTTGAGGAGAGTCGCGAATTCGACCGGATTGCCCATCGTCGTTCCCCCCGACCGCCTGCGCCTTTGCCAGTGGATTGCGCTTGCCCGGCCCGCCGCCAGCCGTTCCAGCGGGTGAAGCATAGACCGAACGATCGGTCCACCCTATCCAATTCAGTATCATAGCGCCGCATCCGGCCGCGACCGCCAAACTTTTTTCGGCAAACGAACCGCATTCACCGCCACGAATGAATGTGTCAGAATCGATTCCCGGTCGTTGCCTCTCTAGTGTTCGACTCTGACGGTCCGATCCCTGGACCTTCAGGGAAGGAACACTAGCTAATTCGTTACTTTGTGATGCGGCGCCAACACAATGAGACGAGCTCAAGCGTTGGTGCCACATCACTAAGGTCCGATTGAGGGCTGCCGGCCCGCAATGCTGTCTCGCATGATCCATGTTCTACGACATTGCGTTCAACGAGATTGGTTCTTTTTTGCACACGCAGGCGCGATGAACGGCTCGAGGGCTGGCGCCGCATTCCGAGCCGGAGGACGGCATGACCAAATCCGCGAAGGGAGCGCCCAAACGTAGGAGCGCTGACCGCACCGGCGGGGCGCGGGCGCGACCATTATCGGCGGAGACAATACGTGCGGTCGAAGCCGCCATGGCCTCCCTCGCCCATGAAATCCGCACGCCGCTTTCCGGCATTCTCGCCATCAGTGAACTCTTGGCCACGTCGGAGCTCGGCGAGCGAGAGCGCGCCTGGATTGCCGTGCTGCGAGGATCTGCCGAGCATATCAATGCCTTCGCCTCGCTCATTATCGATGGCGCGCGCGCCGAAGAGGATCGCCTCGTTCTACGCCGGCAGTCATTCGACCTGCGCCGGGTGGCGCAGACGGTCGCCACCTCGCTCGGCGCACGGGCCGAGGTGAAAGGGCTTCGCTGCACATGGAAGATCGCCGATGATCTTCCCGAAGCCGTCAGCGGCGATCCGGTGCGGCTGCGCGCCTCGCTGGAGAACCTCATCGACAACGCGGTGAAGTTCACGGAGGCGGGCGAGGTGCGGCTCGACGTTGCCTACAAAGACGGCCACGCGAGTTTCACCGTGACCGACAGCGGTATCGGCCTGACGACGGACGAGATCAGCCGTCTGTTCCGACCCTTTTCGCAAGCCAGCGACAGCGTTGGCGAGCGGTTCGGCGGTGCGGGGCTTGGTCTCGCCTTTGTCCGCCGAGTCGCACAAGCGATGGGCGGCGACGTGACGGTCACGAGCGAACCCGGCCGGGGCAGCACATTTTGCCTCACAGTCGCGCTCGAACCGTCGGTGGCACGACATCGGCGGGAGGAGTTGCCGGAAAGGCCGCTCCTTCCAGCAGCGCCGGTGGCTCCGGCCCAGCCCCAGCCGACCACGGTCAAGCCCCCCGAGGAAAGGCCGGCCGAGGACAAGCCCACCGACGAAAAACCCAAGCAAAATCAGCGCATGCTGCGCATTCTTTGCGCGGAAGACAACGTCTATGGGCGCATCATCACCAAGACGATCCTGACCGAATTGGGACACAAGGTGGAATTCGTCGGCTCGGGATCGGCCGTGGTGGAGGCGGTAAGCCGCAATCGCTACGACGCGGTGCTGATGGATGTGGTGCTGTCGGGCGTCGACGGAATCGAGGCGACGCGCCGGATTCGGATGCTTCCCGGCCCTGCCAGCCAGGTGCCCGTCATCGGATTGTCGGGACATGGCGCAAGGGAGAACGAAGCGGCCGCACGCGCGTCGGGCATGGACGGCTATCTGCACAAACCGGTGAGCGCGCGCGCCCTAGCCGATACGCTGGCCGAGCTTGCGCGCCGGTGACAGCGGGTGTTTCCTTGTCTGACTGTCAGAGTGAGAGTTGTACCATTCATCCTCCCCCGCGTAGCGGGGGAGGATGAATTATGATGGGTCGGAGCATTCGTCTGCCCGCTGAACGGTCTTGTTCGGCACGACCGGAATGTGGCCGGCTACTGGGTTGCATTTCCCAATTAATTCAATACCTAACGGTGCAAGGCCGCCAAACCGATCGAACGCTTGGCGGCACCGCACTGCGCTCCCGAATAAGGCTCAAAAGACGATCATGAGGCTGCACGCGAGGCTTACTTCGGCGATCGTTGTTATCGCGGCCGTGCTTGCCGGCGTCGGGACGGCCATCCCCCGGGACAAGGCCGTCACGCCGAAGGCCGACGGGCTCCGTGCGCAATCCGCCGTCGCGCGCGAGGGGATGGTGGTGACGCAGGAAAAGCACGCGAGCCGGATCGGCGCCGATATTCTTGCCAAAGGCGGGAACGCGGTCGATGCCGCCGTCGCTGTCAGCTTCGCCCTCGCGGTGACGCTGCCGAAGGCGGGCAATCTCGGCGGCGGCGGTTTCATGATGGTGCACCGGGCGGACGCGGGCGAGACCGTCGCGATCGACTTTCGCGAGACTGCGCCGCAGGCCACCAGCCGGGACGTGTTCCTCGACGAAGCCGGCAATGCCGATCCGGAGAAATCCCGTTATAGCGGACTGGCGGTCGGCGTTCCGGGAACCGTTGCAGGGCTTGCGCTCGCGCATGCGGACTACGGCTCGGGCCGTTTTTCATTCGCCGAACTGGTGGCGCCAGCGGTCAGGCTCGCGCGCGAGGGCATCACGGTCGATGAAGAACTTCAGGATTCGCTGCAGCGCGCCACGCCCCGCCTGAAGCGCTGGCCGTCCTCGGCCCGGATTTTTCTCAAAGCCGACGGGACGAACTGGTCCGCCGGTGACATTCTCGTTCAGCCGGAACTTGGCGAGACGCTGGAAACGATCGGGCGGGAGGGAGCGCGCGCCTTCTATGTCGGCCCGATCGCCGACGCCATCGTGTCGGCGGTGCGCGGGGCCGGCGGCCGGATGATCCGCGGCGATCTCGAGAACTACCGGCCGCTCGTGCGCAAACCGGTGCACGGCGAGTATCGCGGCTATGCGATCGCCTCGATGCCGCCCCCGTCGTCCGGCGGGATCGTTCTCGTCGCGATGCTCAACCTGCTGGAGGGCTTTCCGCTCGCCAAGCTCGGCGCCCGATCGCCGCTTGCCCTGCATCTGATGATCGAGACCATGAAGATCGCTTATGCGGACCGCGCCGAGTTCATGGGCGATCCCAACTCGGTCGACATGCCGGTCGAGCGGCTGCTCTCCAAGTCCTATGCCGCCGAGCAGCGGGCGACCATCGATCGCAAGCGTGCGCGACCCGCGGCCATGATCAGGCCGGACAGCAGCGCCCTTGGATCCAGCGGCGGCAACACGACCCATTTCTCGATCGTCGACCGGTTCGGCAATGCGGTCGCCAATACGACGTCGCTCAATTTCAGTTACGGGGTCGGGATGGTGGCGGCGGGAACCGGCATCCTGCTCAACAACACGCTCGATGATTTCGCCGCCAAGCCGGGCGCGCCCAATGCCTTCGGCCTGATCGGCGGCAGCGCCAATGCGCCGGGGCCGGGCAAGCGTCCGCTATCATCGATGACGCCGGCGATCGTGTTCAAGGACGGAAAGCCGGCGCTCGTCACCGGCGCGCCGGGCGGCAGCCGCATCATCACCACCGTGCTTCAGGTGATCGTCAATTACGTCGATTTCGGCGGCCGGATTGCCGGCGCGGTTTCCGCGCCGCGCGTGCATCACCAGTGGCGGCCGGACGTGGTCCTGGTTGAGAGCAGTTTGCCTGAAGGAACGATCCGCGCGCTCGAACGGCGCGGACATACGGTACGCGTCCGGTCGCGGTTCGGGTCGGCGCATTCGATTGCGGTGACACGGCCGAACAATCTCGTCGGCGCCGCCGACCGCCGTGCGCGGAGATCGTTGGCCGTGGGTGCGCAAGACGATCCGGTACGCGTGCCGACTGATTGACCCGGTTATGCTCCGCCTTCCGTTCATTCCCGCGTAAGCGGGAATCCCCCTGGCGGTGCGTCTGGTTCCCCGCTTTCGCGGGGACGAACGGGCGAGAGCGCGATGGCTTTGCCCCGTATCAACCGTGCTGTCTCTGTTTTGTCGCATGATCTTGTCCGAAAAGTTTGCCGATTGCTTGTAAGGGCGGAACGGACGGCGGCTTCCCGCGACCAGCTTCAAACGTGCCGCAAAGATGGTGCGCAAGCTGGCGATGCAGTTCGATGAACGGATTCGCTGGACGAGAGGCATCGCCATATATTATAATTATTCTAAATCTAATTGAGCTCAGGCGCATGAAGCGCCAAGGCCGCCTCCCACTGGGAGACCTTCCATGGACCCCGTCCTCTTCGTAGCCCTAGCCGCGCTGATCACGGCGCTCGCCACCGGGCTCGGCGCCTTACCCTTCGCGGTCTGGCGCACCATGACGCCTAGGACCGTGTCGGTCTGCAACGGTATTGCCGCGGGCCTGATGCTGGCGGCAAGCTTCAGCCTGCTCCAGGAAGGTAATGCCCAGAGCCCGAGCTACACCATACTGGGCCTGGTCGGCGGATTATTGTTCATCGCCATTAGCCACCGCATCATCTCGCGGCACAAGGAATTCCACATCGGTGCCGTCCAGGGGGCCAATGCGATCAAGATGCTGATGATCGTCGGCATCATGACCTTGCACTCGGCGGCTGAGGGCGTCGGTGTCGGTGTCGCTTTCGCCGGCGGCGACAACCTCGGCGAATTCATCACGGCGGCGATTGCCGTGCACAACATCCCCGAAGGCCTGGCGATTGCCCTGGTCTTGGTGCCACGCGGCGCCACGGTCTGGCAGGCCGCCGGCTGGAGCGTGTTCTCAAGCCTACCCCAGCCGATCCTGGCCGTGCCGGCCTTCCTGTTCGTCACCGTCTTCGCCCCCTTCCTGCCCGTCGGGCTGGGTCTGGCCGCTGGAGCGATGATCTGGATGACGATGTCCGAACTGATCCCTGAGGCGCTTGAGGATGCCACCAGCCCGATGATCGCCAGCGCCGTGACCATGTCGATCGCCGGCATGCTGGTGTTCGAGTTGATGTTGCGGGCGATGTGACCGTTACAGTCCCAGCCCTCAGACTGTATCGGGGCCCAGCCTGGGGCTTGTGGCCGAGATAGAAACGACCGTTTCTGTCCCGCGTCGACAGTCGTCACTCAGCCAATGACGGAAAGGCGCGCAACTGCGACATCGCACGCCGCGTAAAATATGGCCGGTGGGCGGCTGAAAGCAGACTTTGCCGTTTATGAGTACACGGCCGAGAGCGCGATCCATTCAGCTTGAATCGATCGCGCTCTGTTTCTCTTTGTTTTGTCGCATGATCTTGACCGAAAAGTCTGCAACTTTTCGGGATCATGCT
>JANQIP010000123.1 GCA_028282095.1 Xanthobacteraceae bacterium
GCCGGCCGAAGCGCGGGCCCTGCTGCCGGGCCTCACCGCATTCGGCCGTATCGAGGCCGAGCGCATCGGCACCAACGGCAAATGCACGAGTGCCACCCGGTATGTGGCGCTATCGCGCCAGTTCACGCCGCGCAAGCTGCTCGCCGTCACCCGCGCCCATTGGGGCATCGAGAACCAGCTCCACTGGACCCTCGATGTCGTCTTCGACGAGGATGATTGCCGTACCCGCAAGGATTACGCGCCGGAAAACCTCGCCGTCATCCGCCGCCTCGCGCACAACATCTTACGAATGCATCCATCCCAAAAAAGTATCAGCAGTAAAATGCGCGCCGCAAAATGGCGAAAAGAATTCTTCTTCGAACTCTTTACTCATATGCGATAGCCCTACCGCTTGCGGGGAGAGGTCATTAGCATTAGTGCCGTCGGCGTCGATAATCCCCGCGTTGCGCCGACGACCTGCTTGCGCCCTGACCGTGCCCATGCTGTGGTGGCGGCGAGCGATTCAGCATCGGCCGCGCGTGAGAGCGGTTGCCCAACTGCGAAGAACCAAGGGAAGCTCGCGATGAAGAGACGTCAATTCCTCGGCGCGCTCGGCGGCGGCGCTGCGGCCGCGGCAATCGCCAAGCCCGCCATCGCCCAATCCATGCCGGAACTCAAATGGCGGATGGCGTCGAGCTTCCCGAAGTCACTCGATACGCTCTATGGCACCGGCGAGGTGCTGGCCAAGCAAGTCGCCGAGATGACCGACAACAAGTTCCAGATCCAGCAGTTCGCAGCCGGCGAGATCGTTCCCGGCCTGCAGGTGCTCGACGCGACTGCAAGCGGCACGATCGAGATGTGCCACTCGGTCTCCTACTATTACGTCGGCAAGGATCCGACCTTCGCGATCGCCTCCGCGGTGCCGTTCGGGCTCAATGCGCGACAGCAGATCGCCTGGATGACGCAGAAAGGCGGCACCGAGCAGTTCAACGAGTTCTACAAGAAGTTCAATGTCTACGGCTTTCCTGCCGGCAATACCGGCGCGCAGATGGGCGGCTTCTTCCGCAAGGAGATCAACACCGTTGAAGACCTCTCCGGGCTGAAGATGCGGATCGGCGGGATCGCCGGCCAGGTGCTGCAGAAGCTTGGCGTGGTGCCGCAGCAGCTCGCCGGCGCCGACATCTATCCGGCCTTGGAGAAAGGCACGATCGACGCCACCGAATGGGTCGGCCCCTATGACGACGAGAAGCTCGGCTTCTACAAGGTCGCGCCGTTCTATTACTATCCCGGCTTCTGGGAAGGCGGCCCGATGGTGCACGCCTATGTCAATCTCGACAAATGGAACGAACTGCCGAAGAGCTATCAGGCGGTGCTGACGAATGCCGGTTTCACCGCGACGACCTATATGCTGTCGCGCTACGACGCGCTCAATCCGGGGGCGCTGCGCAAGCTGATCGCCGGCGGCGCCAAGCTGCGCCCGTTCTCAAACGAAATCCTCGAGGCCTGCCTCAAGGCAACCAACGAGCTTTGGGCGGAAATCTCGGCCAAGAACGAGGACTTCAAGAAGCTCATCACCGAGATGCAGAGTTTTCGCAATGACGAGTATTTCTGGTGGCAGGTGGCGGAATATAGCTACAACACCTTCATGATCCGCAGCCGCACGCGCGGCTGACAAGCAGGGCACGCCGCGGCCCGGGATGGGGTCGATTTCGCCTGTACAGTCTTCCTCGGTCTGACAAGCCGACCGAAGGTCGGCATCTCGAAGGACGCGGATCGCATCTCGAAGAATGCGGATCGAACGACGGGCGCCGGTGCACTCTCCCTCATCCGAAGGAGCCGACCGAAGATCGGCGTAGCGCACCCGCTCCTGCGTCGCGCGGCCGTGATCGGACTGTCATCATCGCCTTCTACCGTATAGCACGGAAATTGCGGAGGAATCGCTCATGGCTTTCAAACCCGGCGATGTCGTCACTCTAAGGTCAGGCGGCCCGGCCATGACGGTCGTTTCGGTCGCAGAGACCGAGGCCAAATGCGTGTGGATCGGGGAAGAGGGCGATTTCTTCCAAGAATCGATCCCGACCGTTGCGCTCGACTTGATCGAAACGGATGACGACCTCGACGAACTGGACGAGGACGACGAGGACGACGACGACGACGAGCTGGACGAGGACGACGAAGACGACGACGAAGAAGACGAAGACGAGGACGTTACGAAAACTCTTCTTGACGAAGACATCGAAGACGTCCCACCGCGCGCCCGCAGGAACTGATTCTCGCGGCCGATCGCTTCCTTCCCGGAGAGAAGGTCGGCGCGACGATAGGCTCCAGCAAATCACGCACGGTTTGCGGCTTGTTTCGCGCGCCTCTCCCCACCAGGGCGAGGCTTGAGCCCCACGCGTCGCGGACTGAGACGACACACGCCGGTTGCGCCAAATGGAAACGGCGGTCGGCGGTTACGACGCCGGCTTTGTTCGATGCGCTCTTGCGGTTCTCGCGGCGATCGCTTCGATCTCCCCACGGGACGCGGGAAAACCGGCTGCGATCCAGGCCTGTTCGGCGGCGTGCATGGCAGCGCCCAGCGCCGGCCCCTTCTCCACGCCGCGCGCGATGAACTCCGCCGCGCGCAACGGAAAGGCCGGCGCCGGCCAGCGCGCCGGTAGCGTTGCGAGCGTTTTCCACTCCGCATCGGCGTCACCGGCACTGGCGCCCGTGCGCGCCCAGGCGAGCACGACCCGGTCGGTGAACGCCTCCGCCCCGAGCCGGTAGACGAGCGCGCGTCGCTCCTGCTCGGTCGATACCGGGGACAGGCGGTGCCAGCCCGTCGCCATTGCGTGCAGGCGGCGGTGCTCGACATTGGCAAGCCGCAGCCGCTCACCCAGCCGATCGGCATCCTCCTCGATCAGGACTGCGAGCGCGCCGAGCCGCCGCACTGGGTCGGGCGCAGTGCCGAGCGCCTGCTCGATCCGCGCCATGGCGGCAAAGCTCGCAAGCTGGGCAACGCCGCCGAGCACGCGCTGCAGCAGGCCGGCATCCGACATGATCGTCAGGGTCGGCACCGAGAGCGGCGCGACAACGAGCTTGAACAGTTCCATCCGCACGCGCTCGCGCGAGAGCGCGCCAAGGCCGGCGCGGGCGGCGATGCAGGCCTCAAGGCCCCGCCGATCGGACTCGCCGTCCCCGTAAAGCGCATGGAAGCGAAAGAACCGGAGGATACGCAGATAATCCTCGGCAATGCGCCGTGCCGGATCGCCGATGAACCGCACCCGCCGGGCGGCAAGATCGCTCAGTCCGCCGACATAGTCGTGCACCATGCGGTCGGCCGAGATCGACAGGGCGTTGATGGTGAAATCGCGCCTTTCCGCATCGGCACGCCAGTCGCGGCCGAAAGCGACCTTGGCTCTACGACCGAAGGTCTCCACGTCTTCGCGTAGCGTCGTCACCTCAAAGGGTTGTCCGCGCGCGACGATCGTCACGGTGCCGTGCGCAACTCCGGTCGGCACCGCCTTGAATCCGGCGGCGCCCGCGCGGCGGGTCACCTCGTCCGGCGTCGCAGTGGTGGCGAGGTCGATATCGCCCAGCGGTTCGCCGAGCAGGGCGTTGCGCACTGCGCCCCCGACGATACGGGTCTCCTCCCCGCCGCCGTTGAACACGGCAAGCACCTCGGCGAGCGGTTGGGCGGCGAGCCAGCGGCCATCTTCGAGCGGCCTCTGCTCGGCCTGCGTCATTGCGTCCGTCCGGGCACCAGCCGACCGTCCTCCATGTGCGCCGGCACATAGGTGGAGTTCGGCGGTGCGCCGCCGAACTGCGCCATGATGACGAAGCTCACGACGATCAGCGCAAGAGCGGCGCCGGTCAGCCAACCGAGAGTTTTGAAACTCCATGTGGTCGGATCGACCGCACCGGCGCGGGTTGCCCAGAGGAATACCGCGTAAGCCGCAAACGGGAGGAGAAACAGCGCAGCCTGGATGAGAAGGGGGCGGATCATGCTTCGACTTCTTGGTTCTTTCCGACGGAGTAGTAACCGGTCCGCCAATGGATCAGCAATCCTTGCGTCCCTGTCTCCGTGTCGCAGCGGGAACGAAAGCGATCACCCGCCGCCGTCTAGCTTGTTCGGACAATGCGCACACCCAACCCGTCGTAGACCGGCAGGAACGCGCTCATTCGTACACCCTCTCATATAGGTTCCGCAGAATGCCGGCGGTAATGCCCCAGATATAGCGATCGCCATAGGGCATGGCATAGAACCGACGCATGAGGCCTTTCCATTCGCGACTGTGCAGGGCGTGGTTCTGCGCGTCCATCAGAAAAGCGAGCGGGACCTCGAAAGCGTCCTCGACCTCATGCGTGTTGAGCGTGAGGGCGTAGTTCGGCGCGACTTTCCCGACCAGCGGCAGGATGCGGTAGCCGCTGAAGGTGAGGTAGAGGTCGAGATAGCCGATCGGCTGGACGAGGCGCCGGTCGAGCCCAATCTCCTCTTCGGCCTCGCGCTGCGCGGCTGCGCATGGCGTTTCGTCGCCGGCATCGATGCTGCCGCCCGGAAAGGCGATCTGGCCGGCATGGCTGGGCAGATGCGGCGTGCGCTGGGTGAGGATCACGCTCGGTTCGGTCCGGTCGATCACCGGGATCAGCACCGCGGCCGGCCGCATCGGCTGGACCCCCGTCTGCTCCCACAGGATCGGATCGAGGTCGAGATCGCCGCGCAACGCTTTCTGGCTCGGATCGGTCAGCGCCGACGGGACATCGAGCGTCAGGCGTTCGCACGCACGCGTGAAGAAACCGTGTCCGCACGAGGCCGCCCGGCCTGCCGCTTCGAAGGCCGCCATCAGCGGTATTCCTTTAGGGCATCGGCCCGCGCCATCGGAAAGAACGCGTCCTGCGAGGCGACGCCAAACATGCGCTCGCCCTCCACCATGCGCTCCTCTCCAAGCTCGACGAGATCGTAGAACAGCGCCCGCGTCACTTTGGCCCACAATCCGCGCCGCACATGGAGATAGGGCTTGAGCCCGTCGGTATCGGCCTCCGGTTCGAAGCGCAATGCATGCTCGCTCCCGCACGCGATCCAATCGTCCACATTGGTACGAAAGTGCAGGATCCGGCCTGATGTCGCGGCGGCCGATGCGTCATCGGCCTGCCCGACCTGCATTTCGACGGCGAGAAATGGCGCGTCATCGACCATGATGCCGCATTTTTCGACCGGCGTGACCAGAAAATAGCGGTCATCTTCGCGCTTGAGCACGGATGCGAAGAGCTTGACCAAGGCCGGCCGGCCGATCGGCGTCTTCTGATAGAACCAGGTGCCGTCGGCAGCGATCCGCATCTCGATCTCGCCGCAATAAGGCGGATTCCACAGATGGACCGGGGGCGGACCTTTTTTGGCAAAGCCCTCCGCCACCCCGGTGATCGAGGCGAGCGCGCCGGCGCCGACCTGCCCTTCCTTCGCCATGGTTCGACCTAACTGTGAAACGACTCGGGAAACGAGCCGTTGAGCACATTGTTGCGAACGGTAAGAGCCCGCTTTTTTTGGCGTGGTTGATGCATAAATTCCATCGTTAGATCGTCATGACATGACGCAACAAAAGGAACAAGGAGTTGGCCGATGGCCGTGACGAGCAGCGATAATCTGGAGCAGTTGCATGACATGATCGTGCGCGCTGCCGAAACGACCGCCGTCCATGTGCGCAGTGCGAAAGCCGGGGTGAACGCCGTCATCTTCGGTCAAGATCGTGTGATCGAGCATGCGCTGATCACGGTGCTCTCCAGCGGCCATGCGCTCCTGGTGGGCGTTCCCGGCCTTGCCAAGACCAAGCTTGTCGACACGATGGGCGTGGTGCTCGGGCTCGATGCCAAGCGTATCCAGTTCACACCAGACCTGATGCCGTCCGACATTCTCGGCAGCGAGGTGTTGGAGGAGAGCCCCGGCGGCACGCGCAGCTTCCGGTTCATCGCCGGGCCGGTCTTCGGCCAGCTCCTGATGGCCGACGAGATCAACCGCGCGAGCCCGCGCACCCAATCGGCGCTGCTGCAGGCCATGCAGGAGCAGCATGTCACCGTGGCGGGGGCGCGC
The DNA here is from genome assembly GCA_028282095.1 of Xanthobacteraceae bacterium. Taxonomy (GTDB): domain Bacteria; phylum Pseudomonadota; class Alphaproteobacteria; order Rhizobiales; family Xanthobacteraceae; genus Rhodoplanes. The sequence continues at coordinate 6,044 of JANQIP010000123.1, forward strand.
CACGATCTGCCAAAGCCGTTTCACGTGCTCGCGACGCAGAACCCGCTCGAGCAGGAAGGCACCTATCCGCTGCCGGAAGCCCAGCTCGACCGCTTCCTGATGGAGATCGACGTCGACTATCCCGATGAGGAGGCCGAGCGGCGCATCCTGTTCGACACGACCGGTGCAGAGGAGACCAAGCCCAAGCCGGCCATGACCGCCGACGATCTGATTGCGGCGCAGCGCCTCGTGCGCCGGCTTCCGGTCGGCGAGTCGGTCGTCGACTCCATTCTCGCGCTGGTGCGTGCGGCGCGTCCGCAATCCGAAGCGCCCGAAGGAAAGCTGATCGCATGGGGCCCCAGCCCGCGGGCGAGCCAGGCCTTGATGCTGGCGGTACGCGCCCGCGCGCTTCTCGACGGCCGCTACGCTCCCTCGATCGACGACGTGATCGCGCTCGCCGAGCCGATCCTCAAGCATCGCATGGCGCTGACTTTCGCGGCGCGCGCCGATGGCGAGACCATTCTCGGCGTGATCGCGCGGCTGAAGGCGCGGCTCGGATAGTAGGAATGGCGGCGTTCTCCGCTTCAGATGATGAGACTGTGGCGCTCGGCCGCGCAGCCGGCGTAAGTCGGGCGCTTGCCGCCGCGATGCCGCGGCTCGTCCTGGAGGCGCGCCGGGTCTCGGCGACCGTCATTCACGGGCTGCATGGCCGCCGTCGCGCCGGACCGGGGGAGAATTTCTGGCAGTATCGCCGCTTCGTGTCCGGCGAGTCGGCGGCCTCGGTCGATTGGCGCCGCTCGGCCCGCGACGAGCATCTTTACGTGCGCGAGCAGGAATGGGAGGCCGCCCATACGGTGTGGATCTGGGTGGACCGCTCGCCCTCGATGGCCTTTGCCTCCAAGCTTGCGCAGGCCCCCAAGCTCGATCGCGCCCTCGTCGTTGCGCTCGCGCTTGCCGAGGTGCTGGTGCAAGGCGGCGAGCGCGTCGGCATTCCCGGCCTGATGAACCCGACCGCCAGCCGCAATGTGATCGACAAGATCGGCCAGGCGGTCGTCCATGATGTCGGCGAGCGTGTGAGCCTGCCGCCCGCTTTCGTGCCCTCACCACTGTCGGAGTTCCTGCTCCTGTCCGACCTATGGAGCCCGATCGCCGATATTCGCGAGCGGCTTGCGCGGCTCTCGGCCGCGGGCGCGCACGGGCATGTGGTTCAAATCGTCGATCCGGCGGAGGAGACCTTCCCCTATTCGGGACGCATCGAGTTCGTCGAGCCGGAAGGCGCCGGCGCGATCACCGCCGGGCGGGCCGAGAGCTGGCGCGGCGACTATGAGGCGCGCGTCGACCTCCATCGCAGCGAGATCAGAGCGCAAACCGGGCGGTGCGGCTGGAGCTTCATCGTCCATCGCACCGACCGGCCGGCGGCCGAGCTTCTCCTTCACCTGCACGCGCGGCTGTCGGCCGGCAGAGCCGCCTTCAGTCGAAACAGCAGCCGGGCAACGCATGCGAGGTCGGCATGATTCCCGGACTGCCGCTTGCCTTCGCCCAGCCGCTCGTTCTCCTTGCCCTCGCCGGTCTTCCGCTGCTGTGGTGGCTGCTGCGGCTCGTTCCGCCGCGTCCCCGCCGCATCGATTTTCCGCCGACCCGCCTCCTGTTCGAGATCGCGCCGAAGGAGGAGACCTCGACGCGCACGCCGTGGTGGCTGGTGCTGCTGCGGCTGCTCCTCGCCGCGCTCATCATCATCGCGGCGGCCGGTCCGATGTGGAACCCGTCGGTCTCGGCAACGGCAAGCCGCGCGCCGCTGATGCTGCTGATCGACGACGGGTGGGCGGCGGCCTCGACCTGGGACACGCGGATCAAGACGGCGCAGGACCTCATCACACGCGCGCAGGCGGACCGCCGCGGCGTCGCGGTGGTGCCATTGTCCGATCCCGCGCGCGACATCTCGCTTGAGACGCCGGACGCCGCGAGCGCGCGCCTTCGCCTCGTCAAGCCGCAGCCCCATGCGGTCGAGCGGTCGGCCATGCTGCCGGCGATCAGCCGTTTCCTCGCGGCGACGCCGGACGTCGAGATCGTCTGGCTGTCCGACGGGATCGAGCTCGGTGATGGCGCCGGCTTCGTCGCGGGTCTCGCGCGCCTGATCGACGATCGACCGGTGACGGTGGTCACCCGCGGTTTGCAGCCGGCGCGCGCGCTCACGGCGGCGGCAAATACCGCCGCCGGCCTCGGCGTCACGGTGCTGCGGGCGCAGGCGGATGGCGCTCAGAACGGCATTGTCCGCGCGCTTGATCTGAAAGGCCTGCCGCTCGGTCAGGCGGCATTCGCTTTCGACGAATCCGAACGCGAGACCGAGGCGCGGTTCGATCTGCCGACCGAAATCCGCAACGACATCGCGCGCCTTGAGATCGCCGGAGAGCGCTCCGCCGGTGCGGTCGAGCTGCTCGACAAACGCTGGCGGCGGCGCACCGTCGGCGTGGTGACCGGCTCGACCACGGAGACGGCGCAGCCTCTGCTCGCCGCGACCTATTATCTCTCGCGTGCGCTCAGGCCCTTCGCCGATGTGCGCCTTGCCGAACGGCAATCGCCGGGCGAGGCGGTGAGTCAGTTCATTGAGCAGCGCCTGCCCATGCTGGTGCTCGCCGATGTCGGCAATGTCGCGGGCGATGCCCGCGACCAGCTCGCGCGCTGGATCGAACGAGGCGGCATGCTGGTGCGCTTTGCCGGCCCGCGCCTGGCGGCGACCGACGATGAACTGGTGCCGGTGCGGCTGCGCCGCGGCGGCCGCATTCTCGGCGGCAGCATGAGCTGGGAGCAGCCGCAGCAGCTTGGCGCTTTCACGCGCGAAGGACCTTTCGCGGGCATGGCGGTACCCTCCGACATCACCGTGACCCGCCAGGTGCTCGCCGAGCCCGATTCGGCGCTGGTCGAGCATACCTGGGCAACGCTCACCGACGGCACGCCGCTGGTAACCGCGAGCAGGCGCGGCAAAGGGATGATCGTACTGTTCCATGTGACCGCCGATACGCGCTGGTCCGATCTGCCGCTGTCGGGAGCCTTCGTCGACATGCTCAAGCGCATCGTCAATCTTGCCGGCGAGTTCACCGCGAGCGAAACAGCGCAAGTGCCAGGCATGGTCGCGGAAGGTGAAGCCGCGCAGGCGACGGTGGCGCCGACCCGTATTCTCGACGGCTTCGGCGCCTTCGGTCCGCCGCCGCCGACCGCGCGCCCGGCTCCCACCGGCTACGCGCAGCGTGCCACCGCCGACAACCCGCCCGGCTTCTACGGCCCGCCGGAAGGCCTGCTCGCGGTCAACACGCTCGTTGCCGCCGACCGATTGCGGCCGCTCGATCTTTCACCGCTCAATGCGCGTATCGAGGCCTATCGCATCAGCGAGCCGCAGGACCTGCGTGGCCCCGTCTTCCTTGCGGTGCTCGCGCTGTGCCTGATCGACGCCTTGATCGTGTTCTGGCTTGCCGGCGGCGTTCAGCGCCTCATGCGCGGGCGCGGGCGCGATCGCCGCGCCCCGGCCGCGGTCGCAATCGCGGTGGCGCTGGTGCTCGCCGCACCAAACCCGGGCTGGGCGGATGCGGAGGCCGACGATTTCGCCATCCGGGCGACGGCGCATACGCGCCTTGCCTATGTCGTCACCGGCAATGCCGAGGTCGACGCGATCAGCAAGGCCGGGATCGAGGGCCTCACGCTGTTTCTCGCCCGGCACACCGCCCTCGAAGCGGGCGAGCCGATGGGGCTCGACATTGCGCGCGACGAACTCGCCTTCTTTCCACTGATCTACTGGCCGATCGTGCCGGACGCCCAAAAACCCTCACCCGAGGCCCTTGCGCGCATCGACACCTACATGAAACAGGGCGGCACCATCCTGTTCGACACGCGCGATGCGGTCGAAGCTTCGCCCGGTCCGGGCGGCGAGACCCAGACGCCGGGAATGGTGTCACTACGAACGATCCTGTCCTCGCTTGACATACCGGAACTCGAACCGGTGCCGAGCGAGCATGTCCTCACCAAGACATTCTTCCTGCTGCGCGAGTTCCCGGGCCGCTTCACCACCGGCCGGCTATGGGTGGAGGCGCTGCCGGCACAAACCGAGGAAGAGGCCGCGCAAAGGCCGGCGCGCGCCGGCGACGGGGTATCCTCGATCATCATCACCGCCAATGATTTCGCGGGTGCCTGGGCGACGCGTCCTGATGGCCTTGCGATGCTGCCGCTGGTTCCCGACGAGCCGCGTCAGCGCGAATTCGCCTTCCGCGCCGGCGTGAACATCGTGATGTACACGCTCACCGGAAACTACAAGGCCGACCAGGTGCACGTCCCGGCGCTGATCGAGCGGCTCGGGCAATAGTGGTGAGATTGCCGTGTTGCATGGGTGTCACCGCCCTCGCGTCGCGGCACATATGGTACTTCTTCTGGTGGATCCGTTTGGTGACGAACCACGCCGTGGCCGAGGCTCTTGCTCCCTCCCCAGCTTGCGGGGGAGGGTTGGGGAGGGGGTGCTCAATCCGCGCCAGAGGCCGTCGGCGGTCGGCAAGAAAATGTCGCAGTTGGACCAGTAGGAGCTGAACTTGAACTTCGGTATCTCGTTTTCGCCGCTGGTTCCGGACCATGTGCTGTGGGCCGCCATCGCCGTCGTTGCGATCGTTGCGCTTCTGATGGTCATCAGCCGCAGCCGCGGCGCGCTGCTGCGGACGCTGGCGCTAGCGCTCATCGTCGCGGCGCTCGCCAACCCCTCGCTCACGCGGGAGGATCGCGAGCCCTTGTCCTCGGTCGCGGTGCTGGTGGTGGACAAGAGCGCAAGCCAGAATTTCGGCGCACGCGCCGCGCAAACGCAAGCCGCGCAGGCGGAGCTGACCGAGCGGCTGCAGCGCATTCGCGGGCTCGAACTGCGCACGGTCGAGGCCGGCCATTCCGACGGGGAGACGGACGGCACGCGCCTGTTCTCGGCGGTCGGCGCGGCGCTTGCCGATGTACCGCCGGAGCGGGTCGCGGGCGCGATCCTTCTCACCGACGGGCGGGTCCACGACGTGCCCACTGATGCGAGCGCACTCGGCATTACCGCACCGCTGCACGCGCTCGTGACCGGCCATGGCGGCGAGCGCGACCGGCGCGTGGTGCTCGTCGCGGCGCCGCGCTTCGGCATTGTCGGCCAGGAGCAGACGGTCTCGTTCCGCATCGAGGATCATGGCGCGCCGCAGGGTCTTGCCGAGGTGCAGATCAGCCGCGACGGCGAGACGCTGGAGAGCCGCACCGTCCGCTCCGGCGAGACGGTGCATGTGGACGTGCCGATCAAGCATGCCGGCCAGAACATTGTCGAGATCGAAGCCGCGCCGCTCGCGAACGAACTGACGGAGCTCAACAATCGCGCGGTCGTGCCGATCGAGGGCGTGCGCGACAAGCTGCGCGTGCTGCTGGTTTCAGGCGAGCCGCATGCCGGCGAGCGGACCTGGCGCAACCTGCTCAAGTCGGACGCCAATGTCGACCTCGTCCATTTCACGATTCTGCGCCCGCCGGAAAAACAGGACGGAACGCCGATCAACGAATTGTCGCTGATCGCGTTTCCCACGCGCGAATTGTTCCAGCAGAAGATCAGCGAGTTCCAGCTCATCATCTTCGACCGCTACGCGCGCCAGGGCGTGCTGCCGCTGATCTATTTCGACAACATCACGCGTTACGTGCAGGAAGGGGGCGCTGTCCTGATCGCGGCGGGGCCGGATTATGCCGCGCCGACCAGCCTGTGGCGCACACCGCTCGAACCGATTCTGCCGGCCCAGCCGAACGGCGAGGTGATCGAAGCCGCCTTCCGCGCCGGCTTGAGCGCGCTCGGCCAGCGCCACCCGGTCACCCGCGGCCTCGACGGCGCGAACGAGACACCGCCGCGCTGGAGCCGTTGGTTCCGTCTTGTCGATGCGACCGCGGTCAACGGCATGCCGGTCATGCATGGCCCCGACGACAAGCCGCTGCTCGTGCTCGCGCGCCACGGCGAAGGGCGCGTCGCGCTCCTGCTCTCCGATCATATCTGGTTGTGGGCACGCGGCTATGAAGGCGGAGGCCCGCATATCGACCTGCTGCGCCGCCTCTCGCATTGGCTGATGAAGCAGCCCGATCTGGAAGAGGAGGCGTTGCGCCTGTTCGTGCGCGGGCGCAATCTCATCGTGCAGCGCCAGACCATGGGCGAGAGTGTCGAACCGGTCATCCTGACCACGCCTTCCGGCACGCAGGAGACGCTTGCGCTCGACCTTGCCGAGCCGGGCGTGTGGCGCAAGAGCCTTCGGGTCGACGAACTCGGCCTGTGGCGCGCGACCGACGGCGAGCTCACAGCACTCGTCAATGTCGGTCCCGCCAATCCCCGCGAGTTCGCCAATGTGACCTCCACCGCGGAGGTGCTGGCACCGCTCGCGCGCGCGACCGGCGGCGATGCGCGCCGGCTCGTTCCGGGCGAGAACGGCACGCGCGCAGGAAACGCTGCGGCGGCCGCCGGCGCCATCGAGGTGCCGCGGATCATCGCCGTGCGATCGAGCGAGACCTATCGCGGTGACGGCTGGATCGGGCTGAAGATGCGCCAGGCGAGCATCGTGCGCGGCGTCGGCGTGCTCCCCGTGTTCGCCGGCCTGCTCGGCCTGCTGCTCCTGATCGGCAGCCTCGCCGCGACCTGGGCGCGCGAGGGACGCTGAGCCGCGGGTTTTTCCGTTGCTCCTCAGGTTCGAATTCGGCCTAGACCGCGATTGCTTCAGATTGAATCAACCGCGCGCTCCTTCCCTTTATTTGGTCGCATGACCAACTAAAGAGCCGGGACTGCTACTTCATATACATATGTGACTTCATCATAGCAGGCGCCGTTTGGGTCCGCTGAGCCGGCGACAACGTGAAACTGAGCCAGACGTTCCAGCCTTCGGGCCGGTGCTTGGCGTCGAACTCCTTGTATCCTCTGAAATTCAAGTAGCCCTGCACATCGCCCATCGGTACGATGTAGCCGGCCTGTCCCCCAAAGCTGGCAACGCGCGACTTGAAACAGCCGACCCGATTGCCGGATCCGCTGTCGCAACTGAGTTGATGGTACACATAGCCGACGACGCCGACATGGAACTGCTTGCTCAGGAATTGGGACGCGGCCCAGTCGAGATGAAAATCGACGCCGCTCTGATAGTCGGTGTCGGGGTTTTCGAAGTTATAGGTTAGACCGGCCACTGCCGAAAACTCGCGCCCGTTCTGCGTATTGAGATAGGTATAGCCGAGCCCGCCATCCAAGGCACCGTGGCCGATTCCGATATTCGCCAAACGTCTACGCTCGTAGGCGCCGACCGGAATGTCGCCGGCGGCATAAGTCATGAAATTGTGGACGCCCGCATTCCAGCGCAGCGAGACCAGCGGAACCAGGTCGCCAAAGCCTGTCACCGATTCGGAAATGCTGTCAAAACGAGACCGACTAAACGCGAACGGCCCGAGCGGCCCGGACGGACCAAAATCGAGCGGCCCGACAAGCGCCGCGGCATTGAGCCTGGCATCGATCGATGTGCTGTTGCGGCCGTACGGAACTAACAAACCGATCGTGGCCTGTCCGCCGAGAATGGGCGATGCGAATGTGTATGTGGGGAATGCAAATCCGATGTCGGCATCCGCGTCCAACTCGGCGCTCACACTAGCAGCGACCGAGGCGGGAATACGCCCGATCCTGATTTGGCGTGCGCGGGAAACCTCGCTGCCAGCCGATACGGAGGTATGATAGTAGATCGACGTGAGGGAGAAACCTGGCTGGAGCGGCACCGCCGCGAGGCTTCCAAAGAACCCGGGGATCCAGAAGCTCACGCCGCTCTCGTCGGCGGCGGAAGGTTGTGGGATGCATGTGGCGGCGATCGCGAGCAGGCCGGCGATCAACTTGCATGAACGACGTCTGCCGCGCGTCTTTGATGCTGTCCCGATCATTTTGCCCCCTCCCCGGCGAACACTCTTCACGTCGTCGGAGCGCACATTTGCTCATTCCCCGCCGCGGTGCTCCGACGAGCCCGATCGGTTGGGTGCAAACGGAATCGTGCCCATTATGTCGCGATCGCCCAGGTTCGGCAGACTAACACCGCGGCGAGGCGCCGCAATGCGAATTCGGAAGAAACGAGGCCGGCGCACATAGAGTTTGAAAAATTGTTGCGGATCCGACACGCTTACGATCCGCGCAAGGCGCTGAGTTTCAGTGCTAGAGATGGGACGGCTTCAGGTCGAATCGATCGCGCTCTGTTTCCCTTTATCTTGTCGCATGATCTTGTCGCATGATCTTGTCCGAAAGGTCTGCCAGTTTTTCGGGATCATGCTCTGGGGGACACCAATCGATCGAGTTATCACTCAAAGGCAATTACAATCGTCTCCGATAGAAGAAGAATCTGTTGCGGTATGTAGCTATGATGAACGCGAACACGTAAGAGCGGTTTATGCTTGGATGGTCCCCATAGCGAACCCTTTCGGCACAAGCACGAAACTGGATGCCCCGATGACGACCAGAATAATACCGGCACTTCTCGCGCTCGCCGTGTCTCTTTGGGCCCAGCCTGGCGCGGCAGGCCCTTGCGCGCAGGATATCGAGCAGATGCAGACCAAGGTCGACGCCAAGATCGACGAGATCGCAGGAAGCGGACCCTCGGCACCCGAGAGCCGAGCCGCCCTCCTCCATCGTCAACCGACGCCGGGCTCGATCGCGGCCGCCGAGGAGAAACTCGGCGAGGGCGCCGGAATGCAGGACGCGCTCGACGCATTATCGCGGGCGCGCGCGGCCGACGCTGCCGGCGACGAAGCAGCTTGCAGGCAAGCCCTCGCCGACGCCGAGCGCATCCTCTCGCAGTAGCGCATTATCCGGGCAAAGCCTGGCGGCCGGCTTTCGTTAGAGCGTGATCAACCCCGGTGGCCGACTGGTGCGGCACCAACGCTTGAGCTCGTCTCATCGTGTTGGTACCGCACCACAAGAAACGGATCGGCTAGCCCGAAGCCGACACCGCGATTGCCTTCTGCGCCGGGACTCTTATGTTCGCGGAGCCCCTTGCATCGTTCGGCGAAGCGCCCTTGCTTCGTTTAACGTTGAAGATCGCCCGGAAAACCCGCGGATGCCGCCCTGGGCACACGGAATTCGCCCGAGGAATGCCGTCGCATGCGACGATCGCTGATCTGGTTTCTCCTGCTGTGCGCGATCGGCGTCCTGGCGGCGCTGGCGATGCGGCGGACGGGCGGCCCCGGCGCCGATTTCAGAGAAAACGATTTCGCCGCGCTGATCGCCAAGATCGGCTTTCTCGTGCTGGTCGGCGGTGCCGCCTTGAGCCTGTTCCGCGACCGCTTCGCCCAGGCGGTGCAATGGATGCTGGTGTGGGTTGCGATCGGGTTCGTGCTGGTGCTCGGCTACACCTACCGCTTTGAGTTGCGCGAGATCGGCGGGCGGGTGATGGCGGAGCTCGTGCCGGGACGGCCGGTGACGCATGGTCGCGTGGTCGAGATCGCACGCGGCCGGGGCGGCGAGTTCCGGGTGGCCACCGAGGTGAATGGCGCGGCGATCCCAATGGTGCTCGACACCGGCGCCAGCGCCGTCGTGCTCACGCACGAAGCGGCCGAGGCGGCGGGACTGCCGATCGAGTTCATCCGCTATAATGTCAATGTCGAGACGGCGAACGGGCGAACGCAGGCGGCGGCAGTCACGCTCGACCGGATCACGGTGGGCAGCATTATCGAGCGCGGCGTGCCGGCATTGATCGCCCAGCCGGGCCAGCTCAGGACCAGCCTGCTCGGCATGAGCTTCCTCAACCGCCTGGACGGCTGGGAGGTGCGCGACGGCAGGCTGACGATGCGCGGGCGGCGTTCGATCTGACCTTACACGCTTTCCGAGTGATTGCTTCGGGCTTAAGTCTTACCTCTCCCCGCTTGCGGGGAGAGGTCGACGCGCGTAGCGCGGCGGGTGAGGGGCCAGCATAGCATCGCGGAGAAGCAAAAGCCCCTCATCCGGCTCGCGGCATTGCCGCTCGCCACCTTCTCCCCGCACGCGGG
>JANQIP010000146.1 GCA_028282095.1 Xanthobacteraceae bacterium
ATGCGACCAAACAAAGAGGAAGAGAGCGCGAACGATTTGATCTCAAGAGATCGCGCTCCTGTCCGTTCGTCCCCGCGAAAGCGGGGAACCAGATGCTCCGCCCAGGCGGGATTCCCGCTTGCGCGGGAATGAACGGAATCTGGAGCATGATCCCGAGAAGTTGGCAGACTTTTCGCACGAGATCATGCGGACGAACAAAGGCAAATAAAGCATAAACGATTCGATCTCAAAAGATCGCACGCCTGTCCGTTCGTCCCCGCGAAAGCGGGGAGCCAGATGCTCCGCCCAGGCGGGATTCCCGCTTGCGCGGGGATGAACGGAATCTGGAGCATGATCCCGAAAAACCGGCAGACTTTTCGGACACGATGGAGCTTTCGGGAGTTTGCTCCACTCAGCGTGATTTGCATTCCGCGCGGTCCCGCGAAAGAAAGCACGAATAGCTTTTTCTTGAACGTCCTTTGTATCCGCGCTTGCGCGGGATGAGTGGGCCACCTGCTGCTGCTACGATTCGACTTAAACGCAAAGCGCTTCAGAACCGAGAAGGACGACCGCCATGACGACCGCCGCCCCTGCGACCCCTTTCAATAACGACCTGCCGAACTACAAGGCGATGCCGAAGCTCCTGGTCGGGCAGACGGCCCTGGTGACCGGCGCGAATTCCGGCATCGGCGAAGCGGTCGCGATCGGCATGGCGCGCGCCGGGGCCGATGTCGTCGTCAATTACATTGTTGGCGAGACCGACATGGTGATCAAGGCGATCGAGGCGGAAGGCCGCAAAGGCGTCGCCATCAAGGCGGACGTCTCGAACGAGGCCGAGGTCGAGGCCATGTTCAAGCAGACGATCGCGACCTTCGGCACGGTCGACATCGTGGTCGCCAATGCCGGCCTGCAACGGGACTCCGCGCTGGTCGACATGACCATGGCGGAGTGGCAGAAGGTGCTCAGCGTCAACCTCACCGGCCAGTTTCTGTGCGCCCGCGAGGCGGCCAAGGAGTTCCTGCGCCGCGGCGTGCGCAAAGAGGTATCGGTCGCCGCCGGTAAGATCATCTGCATGAGTTCCGTGCATGAGGTGATCCCGTGGTCCGGTCACGTCAACTATGCCTCGTCCAAGGGCGGCATCCACATGATGATGAAGACCCTCGCGCAGGAACTCGCGCCGCACCGTGTGCGCGTCAATGCGATCGGCCCGGGCGCCATCCGCACGCCGATCAATACCAGTGCCTGGGATACGGCGGAGGCCTATGCCGCGCTGATGACGCTGGTGCCCTATAAGCGCATCGGCGAGCCGGAGGATATCGCCAATGTCGCGGTATTCCTTGCCTCCGACATGGCCGACTACATCAATGGCGTGACCATTTTCGCTGATGGCGGCATGACCTGTTATCCGGGTTTTTCGACCGGAGGCTGATGCGTGCCCAATACGCCGCTCGGTCCCGTCGCGGCGCTGCACCGGCATTGGCCGGAACACGCGATCGAAGCCCGGGCGCTCGCATGTTCATATCGGCGAGCGTGGCGACGGTACTTTTGTGCGACCCGCACTCGCCGGTCGGCCATCTCATCGACAACGAGTTCTGGAAGCGGGCGGTGATGGCATTGGCAATGGCCGGCGCCGCGGTCGGGATCGTCTATTCACCCTGAATCAAACGCTCCGGCGCGCATAGATTTTGATCGATTTAAGCTGAATCGGTTGCGCTCCCTTTCTCTTTGTTCTGTCGCATGATCTTGCCCGAAAAGTCTGCAACTTTTCGGGATCATGCACTCTTTCCCTGGTCGCATGATCTTGCCCGAAAAGTCTGCAATCTTTCGGGATCATGCACTCTTTCCCTGGTCGCATGATCTTGTCCGAAAAGTCTGCAACTTTTCGGGATCATGCTCTATGAAACCCGGCCTTTGCTTTGTCATTCTGGTTCATGGGTAAGATCGCAACCGTCGATGCGGTCTGGTATCTCGTGGCGCCGCCCGTCGGTATGCTCACGGCCGTCATTCTCCATTGTCGCGTGCTCGGCATTGGGTTGAGGTTTACGCAACCGAAGCTCAATCCCAATTATACGACACGCTGCGTCCACAGCGGCTGCGAACCACGGGCCACCAGAGAAGGACAACCCGCCGATGCCTGAGGACTTCGATGTTATCATCATCGGCAGCGGCGCCGGCGGCGCTGCCGCCGCCTACAAGCTGGTCAAGGCCGGCAAGCGTGTCCTGATGCTCGAGAAGGGCAACCGCCTGCCGCGCGATGCGTCGACGCTCTCGACCGCAATCGTCTTCAAGGAAGGCCGCTTCTTCAACAAGACCGAGTGGCAGGACGGCCGCGGCGAGCCGTTCACGCCGACCGGCGAGCATTACAATCTCGGTGGCAAGACCAAGTGGTACGGCGCGGCGCTGCTGCGCTTCTCCGCTCATGAGTTCGAGGCCGATCCATCTTACCAGTGCCTTGCCTGGCCGTTCGGACTTTCCGAGCTTGAACCCTATTACGCCGAAGCCGAGCGGATGCTGCACGTCAACCATTTCAAGAACGAGCCGGAGCTCCAATCGGTGATCGACCGGATCTTGTCCAGCGATCCAAGCTGGCGGGTGGAGCCGCTGCCGCTCGCCCTCAAGCCGGAGATCGTCAACGATCCGCAGGAAGCCAAGCACTTCGACGGCTTCGCTTCGGTCGCCGGCTACAAGGGCGACGCCGAGGAGTGCTTCATCAAGCTGATCGAGGACGAACCAAACTTCCGCCTGTTGCTCGACACGGAAGTCACCAGCTTCCTGCATGCGGACGGCTCGCCCGCGACGATCGAGGGCGTGAGCTGCGCCGATGGCGCGAACTTCCGCGCCGGCATCGTGATCCTCGCCTGCGGCGCGATGAGCTCACCGCGGCTGCTCTCGGATTATCTCGTCGCGACCGGGCTCGACCGCACGCTGCCCGGCGCCGATTGGGTCGGCCGCAATTTCCGTATGCACATCAACAGTGCGCTCGTCGTCTTCTCCGCCTTTCGCGATACCGATGTGTTGCGCAAGACGGCGATCTTCTTCAACCACAAGCACCCGCACTCGACGGTGCAGTGCCTCGGTTGGATCGACGGCGAACTGTTGGCAACGCAGCTACCGGCGGTGACGCCCGAGTTCATCACCAATGCGATCGGGCCGCGCGCGCTCGGCTTCTTTGTCACGACGGAAGACGGATCGAGCGTCGACAACCGGGTGGTTTCGAACCGCGGCGGCCGGCCGATCCTCGATTACGCATTCGAACGCATCAAGCCCTCGCGTGACGAGCACAAGGCTTGCATCCACGATTTCGAACGCGCGCTGCTGCATGCGGGCTTCATCGGTGCCAGCCAATGGACCGGCCTTGCCGGCACCGCCCACGCGGTCGGTACGCTTGTCACCGGAAGCGATCCGCTCTCGAGCGTGGTCGATCCCCACGGCAAGGTGCACGGCATGGAGAACCTTTACGTCTCCGATGGCAGCGTCTTGCCGCGCACCAGCCGGGTCAATCCGGCGCTCACCATCTATTCCTGGGGCCTGCGGCTGGGCGAGAGGCTCGCCGCTTGAAGCCGTTTCCGTCGGACTCGCTACTGTTTCCAGTGACGAGCAACTCAGTGAGCGAAGTCCTCTCTCCCTCCGCCGCTTGCGGGGGAGGGTAGGGAGAGGGATCTCAGTGCAGCGCCGCGTCGGCGCGCGGCATGATTGCGCCGCGATGGCGGATCACCTGCCCGGCGAGCCGATGGGCGGCGGCGACGGCATTGAGCGGCTGCTGGCCGGCTATCCGGGCGGCGAGATAGCCGGCATTGAACCCGTCGCCGGCAGCCGTCGGGTCGACCGGATCGATCACCTCCGGCACCGGTGCGTGCTCGGATCGGCCGGACGCAGCAAAGAGCGCACCGTTCGGTCCGTTCTTCACCACGATTTCGCCGATGCCGAAGGCCTGCAGCCGGTTGACGGTCGCTTCCGGGCTCGGATCGCCCCACAGCAACGCCTCGTCCTCGAAGGAGGGCAGGGCGATATCGACGCGCTTCAAGGCCTCCATGAAGACGGCGCGGGTCCGGCTCAGATCGCCGGCCCAGCCGCGCGGTCGGTAATTGCCGTCGAATGCGATTTTCGCCCCGTTCTTGCGCGCGAACTCGATGACCGCGAGGAAACGACCAAGCCCGTTATTGGAAAAGAGCGACAGCGTGATGCCGGAGAAGTAGATCATGCGCGTATGCATGAGGCCCTCGGCGATACGCGGCCATTCGGGCAGCTCAAAAAGCGTGCATACGGGAGCGCCCTCGCGCCAGTGATGAAACACGCGTCCACCGCTTGGATCGACGTCAACGAGGTAGACGCCCGGCAGCCGTCCAGGCACGCGCAAGACGAGGTCGCGCGCCACGCCTTCGGCTGCTGCGAGCGCCAGGATGCGGTCGGAATGCGCATCGTCGCCCAGCGCGCTCGCAAGCGCGACATCAACGCCGGCACGGGCGAGATAGATCGCGGTGTTGAACGCATCGCCGCCACAAGAGAGCGAGAAGCGGGCGTCAGCGCCGCGCGCGAGCTCAATCATCACCTCACCGACCGCGACCACGCGGCCTTGCGTCTCGGCCATGACCGCTTGATTCCCTCCCGGTTGCAATGAACGCAATCATAGAAGAGGTGCGATGTCCGCAGAAGGAAGAAATGCGACGGTTGCGCGGATCTGCTCACGCAAGCTTGAGGAAGGATGATCGGCGGACGGCGATCGATCGGTTGCGCCACCCCAAATTCCTTGGCACTCAGGCGCGTCCGGCGATCCGGTATCGCGTCCGCTTGGCCCATGCGAGGGTAGGGGAGCGCGAGATGGCTACAGCTTGAATCAAACGCGCTCTCTTTGCCTTTGATTTGTCGCATGATCTTGTCCGAAAAGTCTGCAACTTTTCGGGATCATGCTCGCTTCTTGGGTTTGTCGCATGATCTTGTCCG